>CAYOCE010000001.1:0-64645 GCA_964402405.1 uncultured Hyphomicrobiales bacterium
CAAGGGAAAGAGATTCATTCACGCCGCTAGACCACTTTCGCCGGAGCGGCCAAAAGGGCACTTTCTCGCGCGCGCGTCTATGAGAGAGAATCTATGGTAATCTCTGTAGTAGTCTCTGTTCTTTATATGTTGATGCCATTCTGACCAGGTTATGTGGTCATGTTTACCACATCATCATATGGTCGATTTGACCAGGTTATGTGGTTATGCTGACCAGGGGGATCATTCATGTGGTCATTTTGAGCAGATGCATTTGCCCAAACAAGCTTTGTGTCCATGTGGCGCTACGCGCCCCACCCTGGGAAGTATTGTAAATACAGGATTTTAGAGAAAGTGTTGCCGTGTAGCGCCACGCGCTACACCCCGGAAAGCATTGTAAATACTGGGGTTGTGTAAAAATGTTGCCGTGTGGCGCTACGCGCTACACCCTCGAAAACATTGTAAATACAAGGATTATGAAAAAGTGATGCCATGTGGCGCGACTGGCTACACCCTGCGAAAATCAGAAAAAAGCATAAAAAAACCCGGAGAACTGGTTGGTCCTCCGGGTTTTTTTTCGTCCAAAATCTGTCCGGCAATAAATCCTACGCGGTTTATTTTTATGTATTTTTTTAAGTAAGTCTTATCAGGAACAACCACTGGTGCTGCCGCATGTATCACACTTCATGCAGGTGCCATTGCGCACTAGGGTGAAATTGCCACAATCCTGACAGGCATCTCCGGCGTATCCCTGAATACGGGCACGGCGAACCTTTTCCTCGGTGCCCCCCGCTTTACTAGCCGAAGATATGGTCGATCCAGAAGTAGATCCCTTGGCAGGGGCTATATTTCCATTGGCAAAGGTCTCGCCCCCCACAACGTACAGATTACTGCGCATATAACCGGTGCTGGCACCTGCAGCCATTTCTGGTTGTGGAGCTCTCTCTACTAATTTGCTTTCTTGGCTTGCGTTTCCAATGCTATCAGGGGTGAGGCTGCTTTTGTCTACATGGGCCAAATCCGTACGACCCAAATAGGAAATAGCCAACTCACGGAACAAATAATCCAGGATAGACGTTGCCATCTTGATGGCATTATTCCCAGTAACCAATCCTGAAGGCTCAAAGCGCGTAAAGGTAAAGGCCTCAACAAACTCCTCAAGCGGCACGCCGTATTGCAACCCAATGGAAATGGACATGGCAAAGCTGTTCATTAGGCTGCGGAAGGCAGCCCCTTCTTTGTGCATATCAATGAAGATTTCCCCAACGGCCCCATTTTCATATTCCCCCGTGCGCAGGTAAACCTTGTGGCCCCCAACAGTTGCCTTCTGGGTATACCCCGTACGCCTGGCGGGCAAACTGCGTCGCTCGGCCCGATGGAAAATCTTTTCCACAATGCGTTCCACGATCTTGGTGGTTTGTTGATGCTTGGAAGAATCGGTAAAGGCATCAATCTCATCCTCATCATCAAAAAGAACGCTGGCGTTCAAAGGCTGGGACAGCTTGGATCCATCGCGATACAAGGCATTGGCCTTGATCCCCAGGCGCCAGGATAGCATATAAGCATCCTTGCATTCCTCGATGGTGGCCCGGGCTGGCATATTCACGGTTTTGGAGATGGCACCTGAAAGGAATGGCTGGCATGCCGCCATCATTTTAATGTGGCTTTCTACAGAGAGGAACCGTTTCCCGATGCGGCCACAAGGATTGGCGCAATCGAAAACAGGTAGATGCTCATCCTTCAAATGAGGGGCATCCTCAAGGGTCATCGCCCCACAGCAATAGGTGTTGGCGGATTCAATGTGTTCTGTTGAAAACCCTAAAGCCCGTAGCATATCAAAGGAAGGATCATTCAATTGATCTTGGGTAAATCCAAGAGTCTTGGTACAAAACTCTTCGCCCAGGGTCCATTTATTAAAGGCAAATTTAACGTCAAAGGCAGATTTCAACGCACTCTTCAGCGCCTTGATTTCCTTATCTCCAAAGCCCTTTTCCTTTAGCATCTTAAAACTGACAGCTGGCGAATTTTCAAGGGTGCCATGGCCTGTTGCATAAATAATAATCTCATCGATCTGAGATTTAGTGTACCCCAGGGTTTTCAAGGCATTGGGAACCATTTGGTTGATGATTTTGAAATACCCACCCCCGGCTAATTTCTTAAACTTCACCAACGCGAAATCAGGTTCAATGCCCGTTGTATCGCAATCCATCACCAGACCAATAGTACCTGTTGGGGCGGTTAATGTTGTCTGGGCGTTTCTATATCCGTATTTCTCCCCCAGCTCTAAAGCCTGGTCCCATGCCTGTTGGGCAGCTTCAACCAATCCCTCTACAGGGCAATTTTTAGTATCCAATGGAACGGGGAGAATATCCAATTTCTCATAGCCTTGGGATTCGCCATAGGCTGCGCGTCGATGGTTTCTGATGACCCGCAACATATCTGGGGCATTGTGCTCATACCTTGGAAAGGCCCCTAATTCTTTGGCCATTTCAGCAGAAGTGGCGTAACTGACCCCTGTCATCAGGGCGGAAATTGCCCCTGCATAGGCCCTCCCCACTTCGCTATCATAAGAAAGACCAGAGGACATCAACAAGCCCCCAATATTGGCAAATCCAAGTCCTAGGGTACGATAGTTATAGGTTCCCCAGGCAATTTCCTTGGAGGGGAGCTGGGACATTTGAACAGCCAGCTCTAAAACAATGGTCCATAGGCGTGTCGCATACGCGAAGCCCTCTGTATCAAAATGAATCTCATTAGGTTCTGGATTATGGTAAAACTGCATCAAATTAAGAGAGGCAAGGTTGCACGCTGTATCATCTAAAAATAGATATTCCGAACAAGGATTGGAAGCTTTAATTCGACCGTCCTTAGGGCATGTATGCCAATCATTAATGGTTGTATCATATTGGATTCCTGGATCCGCACAGGACCAGGCAGCATAGGCAATTTTGTCCCATAAATCTTTGGCTTTTATTTTTTTGAAAACGCTGCCATCGGTTCTGGCAATGAGGTTCCAGTCTTCATCCTTCAAGACCTTGTTCAAAAACTCATCTGTAACGCGGATGGAGTTATTGGAATTTTGCCCTGAAACTGTGAGGTAGGCTTCGGACTGCCAATCTGTGTCATAGACCTGAAAATCGATGTCTTCTTTGCCTTGGATCAAAACTTGCAATACGCGATTTATATAACTTTCAGGAACCAGGTCTTTGCGTGCATCGCGAATGGCTGATTTCAATACAGGATTTTTATGGGGATCAGCACAGTGATCATTGTCTTGAACAGCTTTGACAATAATAGCCAAGTGTTTTTTGATTTGCTTGGATCCAGCAACGAGGGACGCCACTTTTTGCTCCTCGATCACCTTCCAATCAATGAATTCCTCAACATCCGGGTGATCCACATCAATCACCACCATCTTGGCCGCACGTCTGGTTGTGCCTCCTGATTTGATCGCGCCTGCAGCCCTATCTCCAATTTTCAGAAAGCTCATCAAGCCAGAAGATTTTCCACCCCCAGAAAGTTTTTCCCCTTTGCCTCTCAGGTTTGAAAAGTTTGTGCCCGTTCCAGACCCGAATTTAAAGAGGCGTGCCTCCCGAACCCATAGGTCCATGATGCCACCATCGCTAACTAAATCATCGCGGATGCTTTGAATAAAACAAGCATGGGGCTGAGGACGAGCATAGGAACTGCCTGATGCGACGAGTTCATTTGTTTTGGGATCAACATAATAATGACCCTGAGCAGGCCCATCGATGCCATAGGCCCAATGAAGCCCCGTATTAAACCATTGAGGAGAGTTTGGAGCACACATCTGCATGGCCAGCATGTATCGCATCTCATCAAAAAACGTACGCGCATCTTCCTCGGTGTTAAAATATCCACCCTTCCAACCCCAGTAGGTCCAAGTGCCTGCCAAACGATCAAAAACTTGACAGGATGATATTTCACCCCCAAAGCGTTCTGCAGGATCTAATTTTTCTAAAGCCTCTTGATCTGCCCCATGGCACCATAACCAAGAAGGAACACCTTCTTCAGGAAGGGGCTTTAGAAACTTTGGAACACCTGCTTTGCGAAAATATTTTTGAGCTAAAACATCAGAGGCTACTTGAGACCATTTGGAAGGAACCAAAACGTTTTCCAGCTTGAAAACAGAACCCCCATCAGGGTTTTTAATGTCACAATTGATTGATTTAAATTCGATACCTTCGTAGGGGGACTGATTGGCCACAGTAAAGCGCCTAGCAATATACATAGTTAATTCTCCTTAAAAATCCTTAATAACACGCTTCGTCTTTTGAGCTGTGGTCATTAAATTTCCGGCACCTTCGTCGGGCATGTACTATAGTACATTATCCCTCCTCGGCCCCTCATTTAATCTCCCACAGTTCAAAATACTTCAGCTATTTATGCTCTAAATTTTGAAACGTAGGCAACGTATTATTATCAAAATACATTTGAAATCGTTGGGCTCAACCGTGCACCTTAAAAGCCTAATTTTCCAATCAAGCTTTTAGCACGAAACACATCCCCAAAAAAAAGCCCCAAACACAACATATAGTTTTATATTTCTTTTATGATAACTATATATTGATATGAGTACCCCATTTTTACCCCCCATGCAAGGAAAAAAATTTCTTTTTTGAAAGATATTTATCCCATAAAAAATTTATGAGATAATGGCCTATATCAGTCTATTGACAACCTTTTTATATAGAATACACTTAAAATCACTATAAAAATGGAATGCCTATTTACAAAAAGGAAAGAATCAAAATGAAAACAAGCAAAATGAATATCCTGGAAACTTTTTTGGGAGGAGCAGTTCTTGTTTTTGCAGGCGTTCTATTAATTTTTGCCTATATAAGAAATGAAAAAGATACTATCAAAGGATATGTCATAACAGCCAAATTTGATAAGATTGATGGGTTGGTAGCAGGATCTGATGTGCGGATGAGTGGTATTAAGATTGGGAGTGTTGCGAATCAAGCACTAGATCCCACCTCTTATTTAGCTATTGTGAATATGAATATTGCTAATCACGTGAAGATTCCTACAGATTCATCGGCCTCTGTTGTGAGCGAAAGTCTTTTAGGGGGAAAATATATGGATGTTGTCCCCGGTGGTGATGATACGTTTCTAAAGCCAGGCGAAGCAATTCAACACACTCAATCCTCAGTAAACTTTGAAAAAATGATTGGGCAAGCTATCTTTAGTAGTAAAGATAGCAAGGATAAAAAAGAAGAAACCAATAATTGATCCATGAACCAAATTACAAAATTATTTTTTTTGCTTCTTCTTTTGCTGTGTTCTCTAGGGATCTGTGCGCAAGAAAAGACCGATAGCGTAATTTTACAGGGTCTTGATAAGGTAACAGCCAAGGTTTACTCGGTGAACGCCCCCATAGGGTCCGTTGTGAAGTTTGGAAACCTTAAAATCATCGTGCACCAATGTCATAAAAGCAATCCAGAGGATCCCCCTGAATCCGTTGCCTATTTAGCAATTATAGACGCTAAAACCGGAGAGGATGAGCAAGTTATTTTTGATGGATACATGTTTGCTTCGTCCCCTGCAATTTCTTGTCTGGAACATCCTGTTTATGATGTGTGGATTAAAGAATGTAAGAGCTTGCCCAAGCATCGGACCTCCTCAGCAGAAGTCGGAGCTTAGATACAGATCCTGGTTTTCACCAGAGTACAATTCATTTTTAAGTTGCCAAATATATGATTTATATTATATAGTAATAGTATAATAAATAAAAAGGTGTAAAAATGATATATTATGTAAGGGAGTGCTCATCAAAAATAAATAGAAATATTTTTTCTTTTGTTTTTTTTCTTATATTATTTGCATTAATCTGTTTCTTTTCCTTGTCTTATATAGATCAACAAAACACATTGGAATTCTATAATAAGCAGCTCCAAATACTAACCGTAGATCTCAAAAAGTCTACCTCAAAGGAACTCGGAGAAGCTGAGCAAATTAAAGACTTGGAAAGAATCGTAGCTCAAGAAAAAAATATTATAGGGTCAGATGAAAATAAAATTAAAGAATACAAAAACTTATTGCAGGGGATTATGTCATCCGCTCAATATCAAGTATATAAATACTTTAAAGAAAACGTAAAAGAATACCCTGATATTTCTTTCTCAAATGACAAATTTTTATTTAATCAAAAGGTTTATTTTTCCCCAGGATCCACGCGCCTAAGTAAAGAAGATCAAAAAACCATAGATCAAATAATACCAATTCTTAATCAGATGGAATCAAGGGTTCCACAACATCTAAATTGGGCACTACGAATTGAAGGTCATACAGATAACAAACCAGTTGATACAGATTTATACCCTTCAAATTGGTACCTTTCAACAGCACGAGCAGCTAAAGTAGTGGAATATCTAATTAAAAAGGGAATTAATTCCAAACACTTAATTGCTATAGGGTTTGGGGATAATAATCCCATTTCAGACAATCAAACAACTGAAGGTAAATCTCAAAACAGACGTGTTGAATTTGTAATTGGATTCAAAGACTAATACTATTTCCCAGAAATAAGCATCCATCTGACCTGCAGCATTTTGGTCATTTGAATACTTATTTCTGGGAAATAGTATAAGAAAGTTCTTAAGAGAAAACTACAGAGGTATTGCATCTCTCTATCAATTCATATACTCTAAAATAAATATAAAAAACTTTTGGGGGGAATTTTGATAAAGAGCATCCACATTTTTTCGTGCCTTTTTTTGGTGTTTTTGGGAGGATGTACCCGATTATCACAAAAGGAGAGTTTTTCCTTAAATAAAGGATCAAAACTAGGGCAATTTAAATACGTTATTCTAAAAGAACAAGATTTTTCCGGGTATAAAATAATAGGGCTATATGCTTTTTCTTCAGATTTCCGAAATTGTATATTTAAGAAAACGAACCTAAGTAGCAGTTCATTTATTAACTCAAATATGAAAAATTCAGATTTTTCAGGAGCAATTTTAAATCAGATTATTTTTGATAAAAGCAACTTAGAGAACTCTAATTTCAACAATACAATGTCTACCTATCCCTCTTTTGAAAATGTAAATATCAACGAAAGTTCATTTGAAAATGCGTCTTATCAACTGGCAAATTTTTATAGTGCTCTGGGTGAAAAAGCTAGCTTTAATAAAGCACATATGATGTCTGCAACTTTTATGAACACTAATTTACGGGGCAGTTCTTTTGTTGAGGCGAATCTCAGTAATTCTAATTTTGAAAATGCTCAGTTAAAAGAAGCAGATTTTAGTAATGCCATTTTGAGTCGTTCTAATTTCAAAAATGCTGATCTAGGAGGGTGTGACTTCACGGGCGCGGATCTTAGTTTTGCAAATTTAAGTGGTGCAAATATGAGTGGGGCAACTTTCTCTAATACAAATCTTGTGGGAGCAAAAATTTGCGATGCGACTTTATCTGATGGCCAAAGGTCAAATTTCTGTTCATCAAATTTTCCTAAACCATCAGGGGTCATGACAATTCTGGAACATACTAGGGCAGCCAAATGAACCGAAAAATTTTATTAATCTTTGTTTTCTTAGCTTTTGGATCTCGCTCTATTTTAGCGGATGGATCTCATTTTGTCATGGGAACAAACTTAGTAAGTCAGCTTTATTGGGTAATTGGAGCAAACTTATGTCAACTGATGCACTCCAAGAATGCTGGATTTGAATGTTTAGCAGAAAAATCAGATGGTTCTGTTGCTAATGTCTGGGGGCTTAAAGAAGGGCTATTTGATATAGCTTTAGCAGGAAAAGATACCGTTGAGCGTATGTATAAAGGGGATCCAGAAAATGGAGTTAATCCAATTTCTTCTCTTCGATTAATTATGCCCCTTTATGTCAATAAATTTACGATCATTACAAACCCTCAATCAAAAATTGGTACCCCCAATGACTTAAAAGGAAAAAAAATTGATATTGGTGTCAGAGGGTCAGAATCCTATAGGGCTTTTAAAGATTTTATGAAAATTAAAGGATGGACTGATAAAGATTTTGGAAAAATTTATGCATCAGAGCCATTTACACAAAAATCTAATTTATTAAAAAACAAAGTTGATGCCATTACTATATTTGAAGGAAGTCCAAATTCATGGGTTTGGCGTATTCTAGATGTATATCCTGGGCATATTCTATCTTTAGATGCCCAAGATATATCAGCATTAAGTCAAAAATTCAAAAATTACATTCCTGTAACTATGGATGCAAAAATGTACCCCAATAATAACTATGTTATTCAAACATTTGGAACAGAAGTATATTTGGTCGCAACAGAATCAACAAATCCAGATATTATATATACGTTCTTAAAAACAGTAGATCAAAATATGTATGAGTTAAAAAAAACGCACCCCGTTCTAGCAGATGTTTATACTTATAATGTAAAAAGAGAGAAACCGATCATTCCTCTGCATCTGGGTGCTGAACGTTACTTGATTGAAAGAGGCATACTATGAGTAAAAATGTGAAAATGGGGTTGTTTTCTAGTATGATTTTGGCTTTTGTGGCGTGTACCCCTCAAAAGAACCAACATACTTTGGATCCTAAATCAAAAGCTAAAGCGGAAGATTTTATTGTGATGCTAAAAGAAAGCACTAACAATACTCTTAGCACTCATGAAATTGAAGGAATAGAGCTACTTTATAAGGGATCCTATCAGAAGGCATCTGAAAAATTTAGTTTGGCTCTGGCTTTTTCGCCCCAGTCTGGATCTGCTCATTTTTTAAATGCTCTTGCGTATCATTTATTGGCTAAAGAGGGAAATACAAGTAAAAATGAATTAGCTGAAGTTGGATATGGTCTTGCTAAAAACTTTTCACCCGATAATGTTTATGCATCTTATTATCATGGTATTTTAAATTTTGAAAACAAGAAATATCGGGAAGCCCAACAAAACTTTGCAGATGCTCTAATTCTAAGGCCAAATGATCCTAAAATTCTGTATGCTTTGAGTGTTGCCTCTTATTATTCCCATGATTTACAGGTGGCAGCGGGCGCTATTGCACAAGCTATACGTTTAGATCCAGCTTCTGCAAAGTATTTACATGCGGCAGCGTTAATTATGGCTGCGGAAGGCAAAGAACAAGAAGCCCAAGAATATACAAACAAATTAATAGAATCTGGGGCCTCTAAAGGACAACTAGAATTTTTGTCGAAGAGAATTAAAGAGTGGAAACAATTTCATAACGGTCTGTTAAAAAAAGCAAGCTGGAGCATTGAAAATACTCAGGGTGCCCAATCAGATAAAACTGATTCAACAGAAGAAAAAAATCATGATGATGA
This sequence comes from uncultured Hyphomicrobiales bacterium, assembly GCA_964402405.1. Taxonomy (GTDB): domain Bacteria; phylum Pseudomonadota; class Alphaproteobacteria; order UBA7879; family UBA7879; genus CAYOCE01. The sequence continues at coordinate 9,282 of CAYOCE010000001.1, forward strand.
TATGATTATTGTAGATGTGGTGATTGTTTTGGCTCAAGAAAACCTCAATGAGGCGCAAGGCATGAATCTATTGTCTGGATTACAATTAACATTTGGGGCACCCAATACGACTATTACCGGTGGTACACAAACCCCTGGTTATTCAAACACGCGAAACATTGGAACTGCAGGTTCATTTTCTAAAAGTATTGTAACAAATATCAGTATTCCCGCAATTACCTATCAATTAAATATAGCCAATATACAAGGATCCAATACAGAGGTTCTCGCACGCCCCAGTCTGGTGGCGCGTAATGGAAAAATGTCCAAATTTTTTTCAGGAGACGTCTTAACAATTGGACTTGCAGGAAGTGCAGGAGGAAACCCTACTTATAAAGATAACAAGGTTGGGGTTAATTTACAGGTAACCCCTCGCATTTTAGAAGATGGTCAGGTCAATTTGCAAATTACTGCTTCTAGAAACTTTTTTACATCAACTAATACGAATGTTACTGGTGGTAATAATTCTTTCCAAAACAGCCTTCAGGTATCTGATACGGAAATCACTGCAGATGTGGTTTTAAATATCGGAGATACTTTGATTCTAGGGGGGCTTAGCGAAAAACAACAACAAGTAAATACAGACTCCACGCCAATTTTAGGAGATATTCCCATCATACAACATTTATTTAGTGCAAAAAAAACAGCGCTCATAAATCGGTCCGTTATTATTTTGGTAACACCTCGTTTTCCTTCTTACACTTATCAAACACAGAATACCCGGAAAAAAAATGCCCACTTTAAAGATGGAGATAACAAGCCTAGCAATCTTGATGAATTAAAGGCCCGTTATATTGATTGGTTCAAGCCCTATCCTAACCTAGCTTCGGCCTTTCATCATATTGATAACTATAATCTCTATCGAGAGTTTAGGACAGGAGACGTACAACTAGAGCAATGGAATCGCATGGATGATTTAATGGATCGCATACAATCAAGTATGGAGTTCTTATATTATTAGTATACCCCTCGTCTTTCAAACTGTGGATCGCAAAATTTACTGATTCACGCATTACAACTACCAATCCACCCATTACATTTGTGGATTGTTGCCTAACGGCCGTGGATCATTGCCTAAAGGTCTGAAATACTGTGGGTATAGTAGGACCTTTGCATAACTCTTTCTTACCGGCGGAAGCCAGGGTGGTTGCAAACTAACAAAAAACCCAGAAGATTACTCTTCTGGGTTTTTTATTGTTTAGTAGATTAAAAGTCTCAAGACTTTTCTGCAGCCTTTTGTTCTTCAACCAAGGTTGTAAAGCGCTTGTTAAGGCGTATAACCGAGAACATCCAAATAAGACAAATCACGATCACTGTGGGGCCTAAGATATAGGTGAGGCTTGCCAAAGAGACACTCCCACCAATTACCGCAAGCATCGTTGATTGAATGAATGCTCCACCGGATTTACCCAGGCGTCCACCGATAACCTCAACCGCTGCTTGACCCTTGGTCTTAGCCTCAGGATCCAGAGGGATATAAGCCATCTGCTTAGTGGAATCAAATAGGGAGTACTTGGTTCCCTTGGACATCACGTTTTGGATCAATCCAACAATCACAGCCACCATGACAACCGTCGTTCCCATCAATGGCATTGTTGGATCATGGGTCACTCCATCCCAAACAACGAGGAAGAAAATAGAGGATGTCACCAAGATCATCAATGGCGTAATGATCGCAGCCTTGAGCCAGCTGAAGCGACGCAAGATATTGTTTCCCACAACCATCAGAGCAATCGTAATCGCCCCTGTCCATGTGGTGAATACACCCATGAAGTTGTTATAGTCGTTCTTGTCTGGGAACGCGATCTTCATCTGTCCCTTCCACACGCCCTCAACCAAGTTAATGGCGATTCCATAGGATAGAACCAAAACAGCAATGAGCAAAAGATAAGGGTTGCTGAGGATATATTTAAAGCTTTGACCAACAGAAAGCTTTTCTTTCTTTTTCTTACCAGATCCTTGACCTGGTTGATAAAGAGCTGGGTCAGTTAAAACGTTCTTGTTCATCCAACGATAGATGGTCAGAATTAAAAGTCCAGAAACCATAACTGCCCCCATGAGGAATTTTAGGTTGATACCAAAGGTATCCACGTTAGCTGGAAGACTTTTAGCATACTGGGCACACATCATAATAGTAGGACCAGCAACCACCAATCCCAGGTTTCCAATCATGCCAAACAATCCATAAAAACGCTTAGCTTCGTTAACTTTGGTAATTTCGTTGGCAAACTGCCAGAACAACATAGACAACACCACACTTCCCCATAGTTCTGAGAAAATGTAGAAGAGGCTAAAGCTCCAGTTACCCACAACAGGGATTGCCCAGTGGAGGTTAGGAAGCTTTGCTTGCCACGTGGTAATTGTGTCTAAGCTTGCATGAAAAAGTTCTATATTAGGGTAGATCAAAAAGGCAAAAGACCCGAAGAAAATCAAGAAAGGCGCCACAATGACATAGAATAATTTTTCCCGATCAAACACGTTTGCAAGCTTGATGAAAATAACCATAAACAAAATAGCCGAAGGTGTAACCCCATAAAGCTTGAGGAATCCAAGGCTTTCTGCCCCGCCTCCTGGCATGTTCACAACCAACGTATCCTTGGTATCACGAACAATGTTGTATATAAAAAGGATACACATCATCATAAGGCCCATGGGTAAGAACTTCTTTATTTCGAAGTTATAAATGGGCCAGAATATTGCTTTAAAACCCGAAAACTCTGGCTTATCAGCAGCTTTATTGGTAGATGACATGATTTTCACCTTTCTTTAAAAATAGTTAACGTTAAAAAATAAAAAACCCCTTTAAGGATAGACTAGCATCAAATTTTTGATTTTCAAAGTATCCAGAAAAGGCCATAGATTCTAAGAAATAATCTTAGAAGAACAAACCTATATACCTAAAAAATTTCCTTGTCAATCCCCACCTTTCTTCAAATCAATTGGATATTTTTTGGTTAAATAATGGAGGACAATTAATCCTGGAATGGCAGCCAGAATAGAGATGGCAAAAAACTGGGGCCATGTTGTATTATCGGCGATAAAGCCAGAGGTGGATTGCACCCCAATCCGGGTAAATGCCATGAGAGAGGAGAACAAGGCATATTGGGTGGCTGTAAAGGAGATATTGCAGAGGCTGGAAAGATAGGCCACAAAAGCCCCCGTCATCATACCCCCAGATAACCCTTCAAATCCCACAGATACATATAGCCAGAAAATAGAAGGCCCTGTTTCAGCAAGAACAAAGAACATAGCATTGGAAATTGCATGAAGGACACCGCTAATCAAGAGCGTTTTCATTAGCCCGAAGCGAGCAGAAAGAACGCCCACCAACATGCCTCCAAATAAGGCAACGAATACCCCAAAAGATTTGGAGGCGGTTCCTATGTCCGTTAAACTAAAGCCGAGTTCCTTGTAAAATATATTCCCCATGGGGCCTATGATGTTATCTCCAAAGCGATACAGAAGAATAAACAACAGAATTAATGGCCAACCGGGTTTTTTCATGAAATCCAAGAAAGGGTTGAAGACAGCATCCTGAACCCAGGCCATTATATTGGGATAAGAATGCTCAACTTGTCGACTGATGGTAGGTTCTTTACACAAAAGAGTTGTTACAATTCCAACCCCTACACAAATGGCCATGATAATATACATGGTTTCCCAACCATAGGTGTCTGCTAACACCAAAGCGCCACCCCCTGCCATAATCATACCCAGGCGGTATCCATTGACCTCCATGGCGCCAGCAGCGGCTAATTCTTCGCGGGGAACCGTTTCAATACGATAGGCATCGATCACAATGTCTTGACTTGCGGAAGCAAAAGCGACTAACACTGCCCAAATAGCTGTTTGATGAAGATGATGAAGAGGGTCAGAAAATCCAAGCCCCAAGATAGCCACAACCAAGGCTAACTGAGTCAGTAATAACCACGACCGACGTCGACCTAAAAGGTTATGGAGAATGGGAATCTTAACTTTGTCAATAATAGGAGACCAGGTGAACTTCCACATATAGGCACTCCCCACAAGGGTGAAAAGGCCAATGGTTGATTTACTAAGGCCGAAGGACTGCAACCACATGGAAAGAGTGGAAAGAGTTAGTAATAGAGGCAATCCACTTGAAAACCCTAATAACCCAATCACCAACATCCTGGGTTGGATATAAAGGGCAAAGGTAGAAAGGATGGATTTACGGTTATTTGAAACGGATGACATAAGTTACTCCTTTTTATGGCTAGCTTACTTAAGCCTAGCCGATTAAAACACTAAATGGCAAGGCAATTAAAGAGTCAGAAAATTTTAAAGGCTCTTGCCCGCCGTATAAAATTAGCCCTTTGGTAGTTGATGAAGAAGTCGCCTCAATAAAATCTTTTAACCCCTCAAAATCTTTTTGAGTTAATGATTCTGCAAATTTGATTTCTATTCCCCAGAGCTGAGTTCCTCTTTCTAAAACAAAATCTACTTCTTTTCCAAGATACGTTCTATAAAAATAGATTTGTGTAGGAATTGTTGCATAAATTATTTTTCTTAACTCTGCATATACCCATGTTTCAACCACTGCTCCCAACTGAGGATGATCTTTCAAATGATTAGGAGAGAGTATGCTAAGCAAAAAACACATAATCGCCGAATCATTCACATACGTTTTTGACATCTTCACGAGTCTTTTTTTTGTGTTTTGATGCCATGGTTGTAACTCATGAGACTGGAAGGTTATTTTTAGGATTTCCAAATATCGCGCTACTGTACGCTGATCTAGACTTGTGTCTAAGGCTAAGTTATTCATGTTGAGAAGATTACCGCTCCTCATCCCAACCAACCTTAAAAGTTTACTGAATCCAACAATATCTATGAGATTATTTAAATTCCTTACATCTTTTTCTATATACGCCTGTTGATAAGAAGAACACCATCGATGCGTAAAATCAGTCTGCTGCGTAAGAGCAAGATTTGGAAATCCTCCAAAATAGCATTTCTCTAAAATGGCATCTCGCTTTAGGGGGGTAATTTCTTTTAATTTTCTTCTGTAATAAGAAATAATAGACTCTACATCACTTGTTTCAAATAATTTAGTTAGTAAATCGGAAGGTGATTTTTTTAAGTAAAGCTCGGACATACTAAGCCCTTCCAAGGTCACAATGTCCATACGCCCTGCCAAGCTTTCCATCACCCCTGGATAGGATAATATGTTGGCCGAGCCGGTTAGTAAAAAGCGACCAGGAGCGCGATTTTGATCAATATTTTTTTTAAGAGCCCGCATCAAATCTGGGACGCGCTGGATTTCATCTATCGCAACAGATCCCTCGAATTGACTCAAGAATCCATCAGGGTCGGCAGACGCTGCCTCCAATGCCCCCAAGTCATCTAGACTGACATAATGATCTACTAGCTTTTCTGCCACAAGTTGCCCAATCATAGTAGATTTGCCAACTTGCCGAGCTCCGTTAATCAAAACAGCCGGAAAATACTTTAAGGACTCATATACATGTTTTATAAGGTGTCTTTTGATCATAATGTATAATATAGCATACCTATGCTGTAATTTACAACATATCTATGCTATTTTTTACCTAATATTCTAGGAATGTAGTGATTTCAGGGATTTTCGGTGAGGACGAGAAGCAAGTGTGCCATACTCTCCTCCTTCTACCATCAGCCCTCCTAATTTCTTTTCTTCCTAGTTTCTGGGAAATGGTAGGAGGTGTTTATTCTGAGGTAGGTTTAAAATAGGCCATCTTATCTTCTTTCTTGGCCCATTCGTCCGCATCTGGCAAAGGGGGTTTTTGTTCAGTAATCCGGGGCCAGAGAGATGAATATTTTTTGTTAAAAGCAACCCATTCCTCGGATCCAGGGGTTGTATCAGGAATAATGGCGTTGGCAGGACATTCTAGCTCACATACCCCACAGTCAATGCATTCCTCGGGGTTAATCACCAACATATTATCCCCTTCATAGAAACAATCCACAGGGCAAACCGTTACACAATCCGTATATTTACAGTTAATACAAGCACTTGTTACAACGTACGTCATCTCTACTCTTCGCCTTTCAAACTATGGTCATTAAATTTCGAGTACCTTCGTCGCGCATGTATGAAGGATACACTATCGCTCCTCGGTCTCTCATTTAAATTAATGATTCACGCGTTACACTTGTGAATCACTGATCAGCCTCCCCTAAAGTTTTAGGGTAGGCAGATTCCCATATTTTGAAATCCGAAGAGTATTTTTTATCTTAGGGCATTAATATTATTTCCATATTCCAGAGAGTCTCCCTCAAAAATGGCGCTTCCGGCAATTAAAACATTAGCTCCTTTTGCCCGGGCAAGGGGGGCCGTCAAAGGCGTAATGCCTCCATCCACCGCAATATCAACCACACGATTTAAGCTAGCAACCATTTTATGAATTTCCTTGATTTTTGGCAACATGCTTTCCATAAAGGGCTGTCCTCCAAATCCAGGATCCACCGTCATGATTAAGATCATATCCACATATTCCAAAAAGGGCTTTAAAGCAGCAGCGGGAGTACTTGGTTTTAAAGATAAGCCCGCCTTTACGCCTCCGGATTTTATTTTATTTAATAATTTTAAAGGGGATTCCGAAGCCTCCACATGAAAGGTAATCTGATCTGCTCCTGACCTAATGAAGGGATCAATAAACAAATCCACAGATTCAATCATTAAATGAACATCAAAAAATAAGGGGGATAGAAGTCGCAAATCCTTTACCACATTGGGTCCCATGGATAGATTAGGCACAAAATGCCCATCCATAATATCGAAGTGGACCCCATCTGCCCCTGCCTCATGAATTGCCACGATTTCTGCTCCTAACCGTGAAAAATCTGCCGATAGCAAAGAGGGGAAAATTAAAGTTTTATCATTCAGCATGTTATACCCGTTTTGACGTTAAAATCACCAAAAGGAGCCGTTTTGAAAAAGCTCTATTGTTGTTACTTGACACCCTATACCCTAACACAGTATAGATCTATCTTACAACCTCGTGGCGGGGTAGCTCAGTTGGTTAGAGCAGCGGAATCATAATCCGCGTGTCGGGGGTTCGAGTCCCTTTCCCGCTACCATTCCCTTCTCTTATGCCCCATCTCCTTTTTTCACATTCCCTTTTCTAAGAAATGCGGGGATTTCAAGGACGTCTTCATTGTTATCTAAATTTTCCACATCTAAGGTGGGTTGAGTTGATGACATTGCCTCCTTAGGGGAATGATTTCCTAAATCTTGCCATCTATCCTCACGAGGTATTTCTTCTTTCTTTGGCTTGCTTCCAAAACCTAATCGCCTTAAGAAGGATGGTTTTTCTTCTTTGACTGCGGCTACATGTTGATTTTCATGGGTCATAGAATTTTCATCAAGGGAAGCAATACTCACCACTTCTACTTCTAGTTCTTGAACAGAATTATCAACAACAGAAAGGGAAGGAGGTGTCGTATTATCTTCTTGAGATTCGTCAATTCCCATGTGACGCCCCAATCTGAAATTCAATTCAGGAGACGTTTCTTGAGATTTCGCATCGAAAGAGCCAGCTTTTTGTAGGTTTACAACTTTGGACTTACTCATATGATTTTTGCTTTCGATTCCGGTTGCTACAACGGATACCCGCATGAGACCACTCATACGTTCGTCAAAAGTAGATCCAAAAATGATATTGGCTTCGGAATCTACTTCTTCGCGGATGCGATTGGCTGCTTCATCAACTTCGAATAAGGTCATATCAAGACCCCCGGTGATGTTGATCAATACACCCTTTGCGCCCCGCATGGAAACATCATCGAGCAACGGATTCGAGATAGCAGCTTCAGCAGCCTCAATGGCGCGGTTATCGCTAGAAGCTTCGCCTGTTCCCATCATAGCCTTGCCCATTTCCGCCATCACAGTTCTAACGTCTGCAAAGTCCAAGTTAATGAGACCTGGCATAATCATTAAATCGGTCACGCCGCGTACGCCAGAGTACAAAACATGGTCTGCCATATTAAAGGCATCCGCAAAGGTTGTGCGATCATTGGCAATCCGGAATAAATTCTGGTTTGGAATTACAATTAGCGTATCCACATGCTGTTGCATTTCATCGATACCACGTTCAGCGGTTTTCATACGATGGGTGCCTTCAAAATGGAACGGCTTCGTGACAACCCCAACAGTCAGAATGCCCATGTCGCGTGCCGTTCTTGCAATCACGGGTGCGGCGCCTGTTCCTGTTCCTCCACCCATACCAGCAGTGATGAACAGCATATGGCTGCCTTTTATTTGCTTTTGGAGCTCTTCTAAATCTTCCTCGGCCGAGGCACGACCAACTTCAGGCTTGGAACCTGCTCCTAACCCTTCGGTGCATTCGGTTCCTATTTGAATACGACGCTCGGTCAAGGATCCCTTCAGGGCCTGGGCATCTGTGTTGCAGACGATAAATTCAACCCCTTCCAACTTGGAACGGATCATATTATTAACGGCATTGCCTCCCGCACCCCCGACACCAATTACGGTAATCCTGGGTTTTAAACTGTCGAAATGATGATTATCTGCCATGTGTATATACTCCTAATACCTTAATTTAAATTTACCATAAAATTTTTAAAATCACTTAAAAATTTTCTTCGATCCAATTTTTGGCTTTTTGAAAAAAGCCATCAGTCTCCTGATTTTCTTGGGTTCGCTCATTTAACCCAAATAATAAAAGCCCCGCGCAGGTGGAAAAGGCACCCCCTGAAGAAATTTCGGATGTTCCCTGAATGCTCAGAGGCCTTCCTAGACGTACTTGGTTATTTAAAATACGACTGGAAAGTTCGCGAATGCCGGGCATATGACTGGTGCCACCCGTTAAAACAAACCGCCTACCTGCAACCTTGGAAGTATTACTATTTTCCAACTGCAGCCGCACTAACTCAAATAATTCCTCAAGCCTAGGTTCAATAATGGATGTTAGAACATCCAAGCTTTCTTGCTTGGCGTAAATATTATGGTCCTCGCCCAATCTAGGAACTGTAATTCCATGTTTTTTATCATCTGGCGTCACCATGGCTGCCCCATGAAGGATTTTCAAGCGTTCCGCATGACTAAAGGTGGTTGTAAGGCCCCGGGTAATATCATTGGTAATGTGTCGACCCCCAACAGGGATCGTATCTATATGAACAGGACGACCCTCATGAAATTGGGCAATGTGGGTTAATCCTCCCCCCACATCAATTACCGTCACCCCCATATTCATTTCATCTTCCGTAAGGCAGGCAATACCAGAGGCAATGGGCGTTGCGCACACTCCCAATACGTTTAAATGAGTACGCCTGACACTAGAAACCAAATTCCGGATAGGCGTTGTGGAGCCTGTAATGACATGGAGAATCCCTGAAAGCTTATTACCAAACATTCCCCGAGGGTCCCGTACTTGATGACGATCATCAATGCGATATCCCATGGGAAATAAATGGACGATATCGAACCCCTTAGATCCTTTCAAAAGGGTTTCTCGATCTAAGATTTTTTCTATATCATGATCATCAATTTCATGACCACTAACAGACAGGTTGACCTCTACGCGTTCAGACATGAGGTGAGTTCCAGAAATATTGATGATAACTTGATCGATGGTCTCACCGGCATTTTGTTCAGCCACATGCACGGCATGTAAAACGGCATCCTCAACCGCATCCATATCAATGATTTCACCTGCCTTCATCCCTTGATTGGGGTGATAACCCGTCCCAATGAGGCGGAGTGTTTTCAAAGAAAAATCATATTGAGCAATTGCAGCTACAACCTTAGTTGTTCCAATGTCAACAGCCGCAATAATCCCATTTTTTATCTTTTTCATTCTTCCAAACTTTTCATATCCACTAGAATCCATTTAGAAGGCTTGGATTTCGTATCTTTTTCAAAGGTCCAGACATCCGTAACCTTATCAATGGCATTGGGATCCCCTTCTACGATTTTTTCTTTGCTGTCATGGATCAATAAAACCTGCTCGGATACAAACTCAACGGTAACTCGGGCAATATGATCTTCAAAAGTGGACTCCAAAATTTCTGCAGAAACCAAACGAAAAAAATTCAAATCAGCTGTACGCTTTAATTTTTCTCTCTCTGCAATCGCCTGTTCTAGGGTTTCCTGGGCATCACCCCCCACAAGTCCCTTCAATTGAGAGCGATCGCCGGCAACAAAACCTTTGACAACTGTTTCAAATATTTTTTGAGCGACGTCCAAAAAATGTTCTGGGTTAAACAAACGATCTGCCGTACTAATTTTTTTAAGACCTGTAATCAACGGGGCCATTTCAATCGTTTTTCCTTCTTTAGGTTTGGCTCCAAAGCCAAATTTATTCTTGAAATCAGGCTTTTTTTCATGACCTGTTCTAACGCCCATCATAGAATACATCTTATATCCAATAAATAAAGCTAACAATAAAAATATAATATCTATAATAGAAAATCCATCAACCATACTTTATTTACTCCAATAATTTTTTTCTGGCAAGTTAATCTTAAACCAGGTAAGAATACACCTAAGTTAGATAAGAGTATACCTTAGTGAAAAACCCATACTTGAGTCTCACGATAAAATTATGGTATATTTGCCTCCATGTCAAAACCAAAAAGCAATTGAAGGAAATAATGTTGAAATCAAAATTTGATCAGGATGCTTTGGACTTCCACAAAAATGGAAAACCAGGCAAGTTAGAAATTTGCGCAACGAAACCCCTTGAGACCCAGCGGGACTTATCACTCGCCTATTCTCCGGGGGTTGGGACGCCCTGCCTTGCCATTCAGGCTGATCCGGATATGGCTTATGAGTACACAGCCAAGGGCAATTTAGTGGCGGTCATTTCCAATGGTACAGCTGTCTTGGGATTGGGGAACTTAGGAGCACTCGCTTCCAAACCCGTTATGGAGGGCAAGGCTGTCTTGTTCAAACGTTTTTCAGGGGTTGATTCCATTGATCTTGAAGTAAATACAGAAGACCCAGAAATGTTTATCCAGGCCGTTCGTTTGCTTGAACCTAGTTTTGGCGGCATTAACCTTGAGGATATCAAGGCGCCTGAATGTTTCATTATTGAAAGTGCCCTAAAATCTCAAATGAATATCCCCGTGTTTCATGATGATCAGCATGGAACCGCCATTGTCGTAGCGGCTGGTTTATTGAATGCGCTGGATATCACAGGGAAAAAATTGTCTGAGATTAAGGTTGTGGTGAATGGGGCAGGGGCTGCCTCTATTGCCTGTGTAACTCTGTTGAAAGGACTCGGAATAAAGTCTGATCATGTTATTCTGATCGATCGCAGTGGGGTTGTGTATCATAACCGCTTGGAAGGCATGAACCGGTGGAAAACCCACCATGCAAATGACACTCCCCATAGAACCTTAGGGGAGGCCATTGTAGGGGCAGATGTATTTATCGGACTTTCAGCCAAGGGAGCTATGACACCCGATATGGTCAAAAGCATGGCGCCAAACCCCATCATTTTTGCCATGGCCAATCCAAATCCAGAAATCACGCCGGAAGAGGCTCACGCCGTTAGGGATGATGTAATTATTGCCACAGGCAGGTCCGATTATCCCAATCAAATCAATAATCTTCTGGCTTTTCCCTATATTTTTAGAGGCGCCTTAGATGTTCGTTCCTCTGCTATTAATGAGGAAATGAAATTGGCCGCGGCTTATGCTTTGTCAGATCTTGCCAGGAAACCAGTTCCTACAGAAGTCCAGGAAATTTACAAGGGTCGAGATTTGGTCTACGGAAAGAATTATATTATTCCAACACCTTTTGATCCACGTCTGATCGGCATTGTTTCCCGCGCAGTCGCCGAAGCGGCTATCAAAACAGGCGTTGCCCAAAAACCTATTGCGGATCTGGATGCCTATGAGGCTGGATTATCTAGGTTGTTGAGGTAAGGTCAATCCTTACATCGTCCCCACCGTCGCGTAAAGCTTTGGTGGGCGGGCTGTTCCTCGTCCTCCGACCTGTCTGCCATAGCTTTAGCGAAGGCAGAAGCTTTATCTACCTACGCCAAGGCTTCGGTAGACAAGGCGTAGGAGGGCCAAATCTCGCTCGCTACCGCTCGCGGTTTGGGATTGTAAGTTGAAAGTATGGGGAGTAAACCCATCTTCATCGGAAGGATCGGACAATCAACTTGCTATTTGCACCAATTGTATCCATGCTTGTGACAGGTAAAATTTTATCCTTGAAATGCTGAAAAAGATTATGTATAAAACTACTTTCTTTACTTAAGGTATGAAAGCGATTTTTCATGAAGGCCTTCGCCAAAAAATTCTCCCTAACACTTCCTAGAGGCATTCTTTTTCTCTCCATCGCTGGGTTTTGTATTAACATTGCTACAACCATGGTATATAGCCAGCTTCCCATGTACTTAACAAATGTCTTGGGGTTTTCTGCTTATAATGTGGGGATGCTTGATGGGATCGTAGAATGCTTATCCCATATCACCCGCATTTTATCTGGAAGCTTTAGCGATTTTTTGCGCCAAAGAAAAATGATTCTCCTTGCAGGATACAGCCTTTCTTTCTTAGCAAAACCCATATTAATTTTTGCAGGCTCCATTGGATGGGTGTTCTGTTCCCAGGCCCTTGATCGTTTTAGCAATGGGATGCAAGCATCTCCACGGGATGCGTTGGTAGGGGATCTGATTGACAAAGAAAAACGAGGAGCAGGCTATGGATTCATGAGGTCCTTACGGACAGCTGGATCATGGATGGGGGCCTTAGTCGCCATGACCCTAATGATCTTCTTTTGTAATAATTTTCAGATGGTATTTGCCTTGTCCCTTATTCCCTGTGGTCTTGCCATTATATTGCTATATACAGGGGTAAAAGAGCCAAAAAAAACCAACTCTTCAAAGCATTATAAAATAACTTTTGCCCACTTGAAGTTGTTAAATGCACCGTATTGGAAGCTTATTCTCATGGCAAGTTTCTTTGAAATGGCCCATTTTAGTGAATCCTTCCTTAGCTTGCGTGCCCACCAAGTTGGCCTTGAAGTATCCCATATGGGATTTGTCATGATTGTCATGAATGTGGGTCAATTTCTTGTTTCCTATCCGTTGGGTATTTTGTCGGATCGATTTAATCGAAAGATATTTCTAGGAATTGGATTTGTGATGATGATCCTTGCCAATTGTTTCATGGCTCTTCCCAACAATATTTATTATGTATTGGTAGGGGTTTTCTTGTGGGGGGCCCAAATGGGAACCACCCAAAGTATCTTTTTAACAATGATTAGCGACACTGTTCCCAAGGAATTACGAGGAACAGGTTTTGGAATTTTTTACTTCCTTACAGGTCTTTGTTATTTATTATCTAGTATGATCGCTGGAAAAATTTGGGATACTGTCGGATCTTTGTATACCTTTATGAGCAGTGGCATAATTGCAATTTTATCTTTTGGAATCTTACTGTTTATGCTACGGTCTAGAAAGCGCTAATTTAATATATCCGAACTATTTTGAAGTGTGGGAAACTAAATGAGGAATCAAAGAACGTAAGTATATTCTTTATACATGTGTACCGCAGATTTCCAAAATTTAGTGATCCACAATTCAAAAGAGGAGGAAGAAGGGTTGCATAATGTTTTGGGCACTAGATGTACAATTACAGATGGATACGATCAAAATTGTTGATTTAGACTTGTGCCAGGCACGCTTGATGAATGATCAAAGGCTCCCCTGGATTATACTGATCCCCAAACGTGAAGGAATTGAAGAAATCTATCAACTCAATAAAAACGATCAGATTTCTTTAATGAGAGAGATTGAAATTACGTCTCATGTTTTACGAGAGGCCTTTAATCCCTACAAACTAAATATCGCTGCCCTTGGCAACATGGTCAGGCAGCTGCATGTTCATGTTATCGTTCGGTTTGAACAGGATCATGCCTGGCCCAAGCCTGCCTTTGGGCACGGGGAAGCTGTTCCCTATGACAAAGATAAGCTAAGTCATCAAATTGCCATGCTACAGACCCGTTTTGAAGAACATCGGGGATAGACTACACTTTAGGATTTCTTTCTGACCAAGGTTACCCCATCGCCTATGGGCAGCATTGACATAGTCACACGGGGATCTTCATGAATATATTTATTTAATTTATCAATGGCTTGAGCTGAAGGTGCTTGGGTATTTGGAAGATAAGCCCCATGATATCCAAGGGTATTATCAATGGCTATAATGCCTAGGGGATTAAGGAGGGACAGCCCCAATTCGTAATAGTCTAAATAGTCCGATTTATTAGCATCAATGAAAATAAAATCAAAACGAGTATTCCTTTTCTGAAGATCTTTGAGAGTATCTAGGGCCGGACCCAATTTAAAATCAACTTTATCAGCGACTCCGGATTCCTCCCAAAAAGGTTGAACAACTTTAACAGCAGAGGCATCAATATCACAAGTTGTAAGATATCCATCAATGGGCAAAGCTAAAGCCATCCACAGAGTTGAATACCCATGAAAAGTCCCCAATTCTAAGACTGCTTTAGCCCCGATGGCTTGAATCAAAAATGCCAACAATTGCCCCACTTCTGGGGCAATTCGCATATGGCTACCGGGGAGATTTTCTGTATGCTCTCGAAGGGATTTTAAAACCGAAGGCTCATGACACCCAAAGGTTTGAAGGTAGGCATAGGTCTCAGGGGTCATGGCTAATGTTTGTTTTGACATAGCCTAAAATATACTCTCCAAAAAACTTTGTCTAGAGATAGCTATAAAAAACAGCAGGTTTTAAAAGTTTAAAAGCAAAAAATAAATTTGACAAATATTAAAATATATACGTAAAATACTCAAAATTTTTAATACCTCTTTGATTACAAAGAAGCTTTAAGAAATTTAAAATTTAATATAATTCAAAATAAATATAGAGGATATAAGGATATGAAGAAATTTATTGCAGCCACCTTGATTATAGGATTGATTTTTAACACCACTGTTTTATCTTGCCAGGGGATGAATGATCCATTCGCACCTAACTCTGCCCCTGTTACACCAGTAAAAACAAGTAGGAGCGCATCGGTAACAAGCTCACCCAGTGGAAGTGTTGCCAGCGAAGATAGTGTAGATGATAAAGCGGCCCTTGAGAATGCTAAAAAGAGGATTGCTCGCTTCGAAATACAAGTTAAAGAAAATAATCGTTTGCTTGGGGAAGTATTTAACGTATTGGGCTCTTGGAGAAAAGACCCTGTATTAGATGAGGCCATAGCGCACCATCCCTGGAAAAATTTAATAAAGGGAAAAATTGGTAGTCAGCACCTCTCCGAGTTGTTACAAATAGTTTCAACCCATTTTGAACGAAAAGGCGAAGAACTACGCACACGTCTTGGAGGGTTAGTTTCTGGGAAACAAGATGCTGCGGCTTCTTCTGCTGAAACTGCTCTGGAACCAGTATTGGCAGGCCCTCTTGGTGATGCAGAACAGGAAATGAGAAAAATAAGACAAGAATTAGCAGAATTAGAAAGTCTTAAAGAAGAGCTAAGAGTAGCAACGCAAGCTCAAGAAAGGTTAACTAAAGAAAAAAGTGTATTGGAAGAGGCTAAAGAACAACAAGCTAGAGAATTGGAACGATTAAGGAAAGAGTTGGAAGACGAAAGAAAGGCAAGAGCCTCTACTGCGGCATCTAGTTCTGGAGTAGTAGTGACAAAAGACACTTCCTCAGGATATACGTCTAGAGATCTTATATGCGCAGGAGTTGGGGCTGCAGCAACACTCCTAGGTGTTTTTCTGTGGAGTTATATGAGATCCGTTCCAGCTGCTGCAGGAGTGCCATCAGACCTTTAGAAATGATAAGCAACCCCCACGCTTAGGGTGCGAACCCTAGGCGTGATGCTTTCTATATCAGGATTTCCAGCGCCGTCGGCGTTGTTAACAGTCATTGTTTTTCGGTTATAAAAGGCTACGTCATATTGTAGCCTGAGGCTAATGTCGTTGTTTACCATATAGTCTACCCCCAATCCTGGGACAAATGCCTGGTAATTTGTTTCTTGATTAACCCCTGGAAAGGCTGGACTACCGGTGATAAAGGCCTTTAATCTAATTTTTTGCTGGCGATAGCCCAAGGAAATATAGGGAATGAAGCCCTGGACAACTTGGAACCCAGCCCGAAAGGCACATCCCCACACATGATTACTGGTAAAGGTTGTATTGGCTTGACTAACTCCCCCAGAGCTATTGAATTCATTGTAGCTTTTTGATTTATCAAAGATATAAAGACCTTCAACCCCAACCATCACATCCCCAAATAGGGCTTGTATTCCTGGGAACAAGCTTAGGGTTGCGGTGTCATTGGAAGGATTAATATTCAGCAAGTCTCCTTCTGCGTTCTGAGCATAGTTGTACTGGTGATTGGCATAGCCAGCAGCAACACCTATGTACACACTAGATTTCATTCCCACCATACTCGCCAGGGATGTGTGTGTTTCAACATTGATTTGGCGGGGTTCCTCAGGGGCAGCAGGCTTGTTCCATTCATTAACCTGATCGGTCTGAATAGGTTTATCCTGAGCCTGCACTTGATCCTTCTGCGAGAGGATCTTTGCATTTGCAGGCAAATAAATCGCAAATAGAAAAAATAAATGTGTGAGTAAGGTTCGTTTCATAGTATTCCCGGTTTATTTTTTAATTATCATACTTAAATTGTATAAATATATGTATAACATGTCAAAGTGTATTTTTTACAATTAATTGACATTTTCCAAAAATATTTGCAAACTAGAATTATCTAATCTTTAAGGAGGCTTAAAAAATGATCATATCACGCATTCAATTTCTAAACTTTATTCGTAAAAAGAAAGAGACTAATGTGGGAGAGGATGCCCTTACCTCATCCACCCGCTATTACTTGAGAAAATTTGATCAGTATGGAAGTGCGTCTTCTTCCTTTATTTCTTGGAATTGGGCGGCGGCGTTCTTTCCTGTTTCATGGCTGTTATATCGACGGATGTACCTTTATACATTTTTATGGATGTTGATTAGTGCCGCTGGTTCTTGGTCATTTGGATTCTCCATGGTTTCAGCATTATTGCCTTTTTTCTTAATGGGGGCTCTTGGGAATGCTATGTATTTTCAATTTGTCAAATCCAAGATAAAACAAGGGATTACAAGCAGGCCTCCTAGTGGATGGGCATTATGGTTGTATTTTGTTTTTGCCCCCCTCGTTTCTATTACGATGTTAATGATTTCCCATGAGGAAAAAAAGAATTTTGATACCCTTGAGCCCTCGTATAAACTTGTATATATTATCGAAAGTAGAGAGGCAGCAAAGCACATGAAACTTTTGGATCAGCAGTTCCGCCTTTATTTAATGGATCATTACAAAATTAAAAAAATGGAAGTATGACGAAAAAAATAATATTAACAGGTGATCGGCCCACTGGAAAACTGCACTTGGGCCATTATGTGGGATCTCTTGCGAATAGGGTTAAATTACAAGACACCTATGATCAGTATGTCATGATTGCGGATATTCAGGCGCTCACCGATAACTTTGAGCATCCTGAAAAAATAACCCAAAATGTTTTCGAAGTGGCCCGTGATTATCTAGCGGTGGGGATTGATCCCACCAAGTCTACGATTCTGATTCAATCCCAAATTCCAGAACTTGCCGAGCTAACCATCTATTATATGAACCTGGTAACCCTGGGTAGGCTGGAGCGTAATCCAACGGTCAAAACCGAGATTGCCCAAAAGGGCTATGATGACTCCATTCCGGCAGGCTTCTTTTGCTACCCCATTAGCCAAGCAGCGGATATTACCGCCTTCAAGGCCGAGGTTGTTCCGGTGGGGGAGGATCAAGTCCCCATGATCGAGCAAACCAATGAAATCGTCCGTCGATTCAATCGCATCTATAATACGAATTGTTTGAAGGAATCAAAGGTGTTGCTGAGTCAGACCCCCCGATTGGTGGGGATTGATGGCAAAGGCAAGGCTGGAAAGTCGACAGGTAATGCCATCTTCTTATCCGACAGTGCTGTGGATATTAAACAAAAAGTCTTTGCCATGTTTACAGATCCGGATCATTTAAAGGTTAGCGATCCCGGTAAGATCGAAGGCAATGTGGTTTTTGCTTACTTGGATGCCTTCCATCCCGATGCGGCAGAGGTAAAATCCTTAAAAGATCATTATAGTCAGGGGGGATTAGGGGATGTCACAATCAAAAATATTCTGAATGAGACTCTACAACAGCTGCTGGGCCCCATGCGAGAAAAGCGTGAGTCTATTTCCCATCAAGAGGTATTGGATATGCTGCGGGAAGGAACCAAAAAGGCTCGCCTCGTTGCCCAAGCGACCTTGCAAGAAGTCAGAAGTGCCATAGGGATTTGCTATTGGTGAGTTGAGGTAGGGGTGATGAGCTATTTAAGATATTTTTTTAAGCAATCACGCACTTTACATTTAAATGTAAACAAAATTATTTTTACAACCTGTAAAAAATTTTTAAAAAAAGGGAGTAGTAATTCTGTAAGATGAAAGTAGCCTTTTTGCCAAACTAGTTTGTACACATAAAATAAGCGAATTATGTATTTTAAATTTCTCCTTACAACACTTGAAGCAGTAAAATTTGAAAATCTAGCGTCTCCAGAGTAGTAAAGAAGTAAATGCTCTTCTATACAAAATAACTGGGTTTTCTTTGAAATACGCAAAACAAGCTCAAAATCTTCAGCGCCCGCAATTTTTTTTGTTTCATCAAACCATTCAGTTTTTTTTAAAAGAGCTTTTTTAATAACAACAGAAGATAAAGGAACTGTATTTTTATACAAAAGATTTTTACTAGTGATGAGGGCAGGGCCTTCCTCCTCAAGATTAATCCATTCTTTTTTTTCATTAAATCGCTTCATTTTTGTACAGCATAAACCAAAGTTTGGATTTTTCGATAAAAATGATAGCTGTTTTTCTAGTTTTTCTGGCAACCAAATATCATCATCATCACAAAAAGCAATATAATTACCTTTAGAAATGCGTATTCCATGATTTCTCGGGGAGGCGGGGCTACCACTACCTTCTTGAAAAATAAATTTTATTCTTGGATCTTGAAAACTTTTAACAACGGCTTCTGAATCATCTGTTGATCCATTGGAAACAACAATAATTTCATAATCTGAGTACGTTTGATTTAAGATACCTTCAATGGTCTTCTTTAAAAGAGAGGCTCTATTAAACGTAGGAATTATAATACTGACTTCAGGCATCTTTGTCCCATTTAAAATGTATCTGATTGGTATCAATTGGTAATCGTTCTACCTCATTTGGATCATATACCCCATTTAGGATATTAGCTATTAGAGCAGGATTGTCATCTAAAGATTTAAATGCATACCAAACCCCAATTGGGATTTTAATGAGGCCATAATTTTCCTTAGTGATATTAATGATGGAAAACTTATTTGCTTTTTCATCAAATAAAACCACCTGAAGGTTTGCTGTAGGACTTGTCATGTAAGAGGTATTTATACTGTGGCGATACCATCCTTTAATAAACCCAGGGTTTATCCAGGAAAAATAACTTTCTCCAAAAGAATCAAAAAAGAAGTCTGTGGACTTTAGAAAGTGAAGTACTTTTCCTCTTTCATCTTCTATATATTTCAGGGGAAAAAAATTAATTTGATTCATTTTCTTTTAACTTTTGAGTATGTTTAATACACTCTGTGATCCCATCTTCTATAGAAATGGTGGGAGCATATTTTAAAACTTGAAAAGAGTCCGTAATATCTAAAATAGCGCCAAACCCAGAAACTTGTTGCGCGCCGATCTTTACTGTATCCTTTTCCTCCATTTTTTTCTTAAAAAAAGACTCTATAAAACTTTGTATATCCCTTAAATTATATCCTTTTCCTCCACCCACATTAATAATGCCCGTATGGTTGGAAAATAAAGCAGAACAGACACCTTTTGCTGCATCTTCTACATGTACAAAATCTACTACTGCATCAGGGTTGTTTAAAGCTACAGTTTTATTTTTTATAGCATTAGCAATAAGTGTGGGTAGTAACTTATGCGCATGATCATCTGGTCCATATACATTGGAGAGTCTTACCCAACCAAACGAAATATGTTTTAAAGTATGATTTAAAAGAGCCTGCATGCAATCGTAAACATGTTTTTTACATATTCCATACAGAGTTGTTGGTAACGCTCCTTTAAAATCATTTGGAACTTTTCCACTTGTTGTTCCAGTTTCATGAATACTTCCCGTAAAAATAATTCTAGAAGAGGGGTTTTTGTGTGCAAATTTAGCTATAAAATCAAGGCTTGTTGCAGCAAAGTTAACATGATCAAGGGAATTATGAGGAGGGGTCAATGGCCATGCAAGATAAACTAAATGGGAATAGCTAGTCTGATTTAAAAATTTTTCTACACCCTCAACATCACAAATATCTAATTGATAGTACGTATGTTTTTTTGATTTTAGAAAGTTAAATGAAGGTAGTCTGCCAATAATCGACACATCATAGGTTAATAAATTATTTAAACATGCACGCCCTAAAACGCCTGATCCACCAACAAATAATATCTTTTCCAATGTTATTTTTCCATAAATTCCATAATTTGTTTGCGCGTTATTTGAACGGCTTCTTCATCTTGCTGAATGCGCTGATACCATTCACCCGTTTTCATAACAGCTTCATTAAAGGGAAGTTTTGGTCCCCATTTCAACAGTGTCTGGGCTTTATCAATGGAGAGGTGAAGCAAGTTGGATTCATAGGGTTGATTAGGATCTGATTCAATCTGAACCTTAGCATCTTTCCATAAAGATTTTAGGACGTTAGTTAGTTCCAAAACAGTTTTAATGGATTGATTTGAAGGTCCAAAGTTCCACGACTCCCCATTATATTGATTTGAATTTTTATACAGATGTGCCCCTAAGCATAAATAACCATGCAAGGGGTCTAAAACATGCTGCCATGGTCGGGTAGATTGGGGATTTCTAAGAATAATGGGGTTTTTACTTTCGACCGCTCTAATTATATCAGGTACGATACGATCTCGGGACCGATCTCCTCCCCCTATAACATTTCCAGCCCTGGTTGAGCCACATCCAAAATTTTTTCGATCTTTAAAATAAGATAAATAATAACTCTTGAATACATGTTCGGCAGAAGCCTTGGAGGCACTATAAGGATCGGGACCGCCTAGTTCATCATTTTCCCGATAACCCCAAACCCATTCTTTATTCCAATAACACTTATCGGATGTTATATAGACCAAGGAACGTACAGAAGGACACTCTCGAATAGATTCTAATATGTTTACCGACCCCATAACGTTTGTACTAAAGGTCAGCCGGGGATCTTGGTATGAGCGTCTTACGAGGGCCTGAGCAGCAAGATGAAAAACAAATTCAGCCTTAGATTTTATCAATGATTCTTTTAGGTTTTCATAATCTCTGATATCACCCACGATATGAGTTATACGTTCAGATAACCTGAGTTTATCAAACAGAGAATCTTCATACTCCGGAGCAAGAGCATAACCTGTAACCTCTGCACCAAGTTCGTTCAACCAAAAGGCAAGCCAGGCTCCTTTAAAGCCTGTATGTCCTGTAATAAAAACTTTTTTTCCTTTATAAAACTCTGTAAGGTTCATTTCCATGTTTTCCAAGGTGCTTTATTCTGCTCCCACAACTGATTTAAAAGTTGATATTCTCGTGATGTATCCATTGGATGCCAAAAGTCTTGATGCTTATAGACCATCAACTGACCGTCTTTGACGATATTTGTAATCGGTTCTTTTTCAAAAATTAAATCTTCATTCGGGGTAAGATAATCCAAAACTTTACGATTGCACACAAAAAAGCCCGCTGAAATCCAACCTTCTGTTACCTGAGGTTTTTCATTAAATCCAACAACCTGATTCCCATCCAATTCTAATTCTCCAAATCTTCCTGGAGGATGGGCTGCTGTTATGGTCATCAATTTGCCATGTGATTTATGAAACTCTACAAGCTGTTTTATGTCAACGTTTGAAACACCATCTCCATATGTTAACATGAAAAGATCGTCATTTTGAACATATTGCTTGATCCTAAAAACCCTAGCACCTGTTAAAGAATTCAGACCTGTTTCTGCAAATGTAATTTTCCAATCATCAATCACACGATGAGAATGATCTTCGATTGATTTATTTTTTAAATCTAAGGTAAAATCATTTTGACGTTTCTGATAATTTAAAAAATAATCTTTAATGAGGTCGCTTTTATAGCCCAAACACAAAACAAATTCTTTAAACCCATAATGCGAGTATTGCTTCATAATGTGCCAGAGAATGGGATAATTTCCAATAGGAATCATCGGTTTTGGTAGGTCACTCGTCACATCACGAATCCGGGTTCCATACCCACCTGCAAGAATTACTGTTTTCACTTTATCTACCGTTTTTTAATTTTAATTAAAATCTGATTGCCATAATTGTATTTCTCAATCATCTCTTGATACTTCATCTCAAAATCATTAAGGAGACTAGAAATGCTTTCCCCTAACTTACTGTTAGTTGTATAGAGGGATTTCTGAATGTTTTCTAACAATTGGTCCCCCCCCACCAAAACATTATTGTTAATAGGTCTGTTATTAAAATACCAATGCAGGTGATTATAAATACTATATCCTTGCTTCGTCTCAGCTACCCCGGAGATATTAAGCATATTGTTCTTAAGCCGTGCAAACAAACTTTTAATAGCATTTAATGAGTAGTAAGCTACAGCACATTCATCATAAAAAAAGCTTTTGTAGCCTTCATTGCACCAAACATCTTTTAAAACATCATCAAGATTAGGCGTAATAAAAATTATTTCTCCGTTTGTCTCTAACATAGAAATCAGAGATTCAAAATATTTTATTGGGTTTTGTATGTACTCAAGACAGTAAAATGAAAATATTTTTTTAAATTTTATATTTTCTGAAAGATATTTATCTAAGCTTTCAACGCACGGAATATTCAAATTTGATTGAACAAATTGCGCTCGAACAGGATTAATTTCTAATCCATATGGTACACAACCATTTTCTTGTAAGGCCTTTAAAAAATACCCCCAAGAACACCCGATTTCTAGAACATTTTCCCCCATATCGTCTGATGAGATGTATTCTTTAATATAACCTTGAGATTGGTTGTACCCATTTTGAAAATCCTTTTCTTGCTTTGGGATATCTAAGCCAGCTGATTCAAGACGAGTTTTATCTAGTTGATTGGTAGAAAGCAGAGAAATATTTTCGTGGTCGAAAAATTCAAAATGACAGTGTTCACAATAATTTATAACTGCTTGCTTTTTTGATCGCAACTGAACAGATTTTTGTTGTGTTTCACCACTACATAACCAACATTTTATACTCATACTTTGTCCTCAACAATTTGATCTGCCCAATTTTTAAATTCCTGCAACCCACGAATTAAATCATATTTAGGTGAATATCCAATCACATGGGAAGCCTTAGAAATATCTGCATAACATCCCATTATATCACCTGGCGTATTCCCAATGACCTCTACTTTTACTTCTTTATTGTATATAGAAGCAATTAAATTTATTAACTCACCAATGGTGGTTTTAACACCTGACCCAATATTAAAAATTTGATTGGGGATATTCTTCTTAAGACACAATATCCAAGCATCCACAATATCATCGATATATACAAGATCCCTGAATCTTTCTAGTTTTCCTTGAACCGGAATATAGTTTCCTTCTTTTACATAACTCAGAAAAATGCTCACAATTCCTTGATCTTTTCTGGATAAATCTTGTCCAGGCCCATACACATTAAACATCCTTAAGGCATTCCAGGAAATGCCAAGTTTCTCTGCATATATTTTTAAATAATACTCACCCGTTAGCTTTCCTAATCCATAAAGAGATTTTGGATCACATGGTAAATCCTCGCTTAACATTTCATGTTGAGCATTATCCCCGTAAACTGTGAAGGATGATGCAAATAAAATTCTGGGAACTTTCAAATGATCACATAAACGAATCATGTTTAACGTTCCTAAAATATTTACTCTAAGATCATGTTCTGGATCTTTAAAAGAGGCCACGCCAGAAGATTGTGCAGCAAGATGTAACACGGCATCAAAACCGTTACTCAGCTCAATTTTTTTTAAGGATTCAAAATCTGTTATATCTGCTTTTACAACATGCCTATTGCTCGTATCAGTTACAATATTGGTCGAAAAATTATCCAGGATAGTCACTTCATAATTTTCTTGTTCAAGTTTTTGAACAATTCGGGATCCAATATATCCCATTCCACCAGTTACTAAAATTTTCATGATATTAATCCACTGTTCTTTTGAAATTCTTTCATTTCTACCAGAAAACGATCCATTAAATCCTTTATCCCAAGGGTAACTGTAATGTACCTATCCCACGGGGCTGACCAAGGTCCCTTTACATATATTTTTCTTTCGCGCAAAAATTCAACACATTTCTTGCAGTTTTCAGCTGTCTTCAAATCTATCAAGAGATAATTTCCTTTGTTACCATAAGAAAAAATGCCAAGTTTTTTTAACTCTTCTTTGATATAAGCTCTTGATTCATTAATTTTATCCGTATAATTTTTCACTATCTCAAAATGATCCAAGAGATATTCAGCAACTGCTGCACTAAGGGCATTTGCTTCATGGGCGAAACGTGTTTTTGAAAGCAATTCCATGTTCTCAGTGCTTGAAACCATATATCCTAGACGAATGGACGGAACCCCAAAAGCTTTTGAGAAAGTACGCATAACAACTACGTTTTCAAATTCATCCACCAAGGGTATTGCTGATTCTGCTCCAAAGTAGTGGTAAGCTTCATCCACCACGAATAAACACCCTACCTCTAAACATTGTCTTGCCATATGACGTAACTCCTCCAGAGAGAAACAAGACTCAATTGGCTGATTAGGATTGGGAAGAAAGAAAATCCTGGGATTGGATTTCAAAAAACTCTTAAAGCTATCTGAGTCCATACTAAAATCTGGCTTGTAATCCACATGAATCATTTTTGCTTGAAATAGCTTAGCGTATACATCGTACATGGCATAAGTAGGATAAAGAACACCAACACACTCATTGGGTTCTATAAGAACTTCAAAGAGCGTTTTGATGACGCCATCAATCCCAGAAAATACAAGAACTTGCTCTTCTTTTACACTCAAATGACTTGCCAACTTTTTATACAAACCAGACAAATCTGGATAGATGCTAAAAAAAGCTGCGGGTTTGGATTTTAGAGCTTCAAGAATAAAATCTTTAGGCCAATTATCAACTTTCTCATTACGATCAAGCCTTAAGCCGTTGACCAAATCACGTTCTTCAGATATGCGAACTCGCTTTATATCTCGTAGATAGCTTTTTTTAGTAAGAAACATGGAATTACCTCATTTAGTTAAAAGAAATTGAAACATTTTATAGTCGGGTTTTTTATAATAAGCCTCGAAAAAAGATTTAAATTTTTTACAACACTCAGTATAGTAAGTTTTGTCTTCTAGTAATTTTTCAACAACCTTACTCCCTTCTTCTATGCGACTAATTTGAAAAGATGCATCCGCCATTTTATCAACATCAATCTGTATATCAGATTTTATGAAAAGAGCAGGTATTCCTCTGGCCGCCGCACTAAAGCTAACAGAGCTTGAATTGTAAAAAACTAAATAGCATTCGTCAATGAGGGCATCCCAATTTAAATCAGAAATTACAGAATTAATTTTTTTGTCTTTCAAAGTTTTTTCAATTATTTTTTTTGCATCTTGTGACATATAAGGGTGAAAATTAACAACCAGCGTTATATTTTTTAAAAGAGAATCAGTAAGATTTTCCATAATTTCAGAGACCTTGTTTACCAGCTCAAGGGAGTCATTTAGCTGAATAGAACAGCTACATAAAATTTTTCTTTTTGTTGATCTAGAAAATTTTTTAAGATGATCTGTAGCATCTTCTAAAGAAGAAAGCCTAACATTACCCAGCAATTTATAGTCTAAGAATCCTATATCCTTCAATCTTTTTCCAAATATTTCATCACTTAATAGTATGGTAGGGCTAATTTTTTTACTAATGTAGGCTTGGGATGGGTAACATGTTAAATAATCCTGTGCCACAGGAAAATGTTGATAAGCAAAAACCTTACCTTTGGGAAACTGCGTACGAAAAGAAAGACTTAAGAGTTTTTCCCAAGGTTGATTTTCATAGGGGTATACTAATGTAATGCTAGACTCTTCAATTTCTCTGAAAATATTTTGAGAAGCATAATAGGTTTCAAGTGCCAATGACATCCTATAATTTAAGGCATCCTTAAGGCAAAACCACTTCCACAAACTTGAAAAATTTATATCGTCAATCTTAAAGCGGTGATTGAAATACCTCAGGAAGCGAAAGGATACGACAAAAGAATAAAGCACTTCCCTAATTTTAACAAAATCTTGGATAAATAAAGAACTTTTATTTTCTTTTAAAGAATTTTTTATAATTTTATAAAAAGGAAAATTAAAATCTAAGGGTTTCCCTATCACTGCCAAGTCAATATTTGATTTTTTTAGATGAGAAAGAAAATCTCCAAAATATCTATCTTTGAAGAATAAATTTTCAGGATTAAATGATTCTAATCCAATCCAATTTACACATAAAACCTTAGATTTTTTAACAATAGATAAATCAATGGGTGTCTTATGATAGATTCTTAAAAATTTTAAAATTAAAATTTTCCAAAAAGCTTTAGAAACTTCTCGCATTTTCCTCCATAAAAATCCCAACATTCTTTTAAGGAGGAAAAAATAATTAATCCTGCTACTTACTTCAAATCCATTATTTTTTAAAATTTTAGAATAAATAAAAACCTGTTCATCATCATCACAGATAAAAACTACATCTTTATATTTTGGAAGAACCTCCTTGATAATTGCAAGTGAGTTTAAAATGTATAAGGAAAAATTTTCAAGGCAAAGATTATTTTCAGCAAGATCGCTGGCGAGCCATAAAGAATCTGAAACATCTGGAATGTTTTTATCTAGATTGATAAGAGTGTTTTTATATTCTAATAATATCTTTTTTCTGTGAACAGATAGATCCTTGACTGGGACTTTTTTCTTTTTGAGATAGAGAAAATTTTTAATTTTTACGCCTAAAAAATAAACATGCGTATGTCTTTCATAAGTAAAATTTCCTTTTTTTGTTGAAATAACCAGTGTCATTTTATTAATTTATTTTTCAGAAAAAAATAAATGGTTGCTTAAATTGCATCTATAATTAGAGTTTTCATTTTTTAATCAGAGCTCCTCCAAAAGGTAAATACATGAAAAAGCTTGGGTTTTCTTTTTCAATAAAATCATCAGTAGCTTTTTTAGCACCAGGAAATTGACTTATTCCATAATCATCCAAACATATTATTCCTCCGTCAACTAATCTGGGATAAAAAAATTCTAGTGAATTTTTGATTGGCTGGTATAAGTCAACGTCAATATGAACAAAAATAAATTTTTCTTTCTCTATCTCATGAAATTTTGTTGGAATCCATCCTTTATAATACTCTATAAATTTAAACTCTTTTAGATTTTTTTTAACTAAATCTAAGCCTGCAGAAAATTGTTTTTTTAAATTTTTTACTTCTTCTTCAGAAATTTTTTTAATTTCATTCTGGTCTTCCAAATCAATATTTGATAAACCTTCAAATGAATCAAATACAAAAAATTTATTTTTGAAATTATTTTCCTTTAAAATAGTTGCCAATCCATAAGTAGATTGTCCTTTAAAGCACCCACACTCTACAACATGGCCATTGGTATGATTTTGCAGCGTACTTCTCAATAGCTGGAATAATATATAATGCCTTAAGCGCTTTGAAAGATTATCATCATTCTGCTGACTAGTTGCCTTAATAGATTTTTCATATAACCTGACTTCGGGAGAGTTTTTATTATAAAAACTGAAAAGAGAAAAATCAAAAATATCTATATGGTTTGGTTTTGATTTTTTAATATTTTTCAAACTCATATGATAATTAAGAGATTTTTTATGAAATAAAATATAAACAATATCGCTTAGTAGGTCTGCAATTTTGGATTTTAAAGTCATTTTTGTTCTTTCCTATTAAAAATGTATATTTTGAAATGTGGTTATTTTAAATTTTTACTTTATTTTTGATAACAGCGTAAAAAAGATCTGCCATAATTTCCATTCCTTTTTCATTTAAATGAACCTCGTCTATAAAATTTGATTTATTATGAGAGAGCAGTTTTGGCACTTCAATAATTGATATAGAGTGCTTAGAAGCTAGTTCTCTTATAATATTATTTTCCTTTTGAACTAAATCATGAAATTTAATATGGATAGGGCTATTTTTGATTTCGTCATAAAGATAGTAGCAATAAGTTGATAAAATCAATTGGATTTTTTTCCCTTGGCAGACATAAATTAATGTTTCTAAGTTACGCCTGAATGTGTCTAGTCCCTCAGGGTTTTTTTCCCTATTTATTTTATCATTCTTATTGATATTACGTATAAAATCTTCTTTAATGTTAAAATAACTTAGATATTCGCCAACAAGATATCTTAAAACCCATAGCCCAAAAGTAGGTATAAAGCTAGCAACTTTCACTTTTTTGGGATAAGTAGAGGGGATGGTTTTGCGAAAATGAGAAAAATCTCTTTCAAACCCATCTGTAAGATATCCCCTTACATTAACAAAGGCATGATAAAGAATAATCATATCCGGTTCTGTATCAATAGTATCAATAAGAAATTTTATTAAAATTTCATTTGTGTTATAAGCTCCCTGAGCACAATTATTTACTTCAATTTTTTTATTTATCTTTTTGAGCTTTGATTCAAGTATTAAAGGCCAGCTAATAAAATGATTTTCGTTTATTTTTACATAATTACTAGTAGCAGAGTCCCCTAAACAGATAATTCTAAATACATCAGAAGGCTTAGGAATTTTTACTTCCCTACTACCATCTGGGCCATTTATCTGCCTTAAATTGTTTGTTTTTAGTCCCCCATTCATAAACCCAGCTGCCTCTTCGCTGCATATCTTTTTATTTGAAGGTGGAATATAGTTTTTTTTGTATACCCACGGTAGATATGGGTGACTTTCGAAGGGAAGATCCTCCTCCTTTAAGGGAAATTTTTTAGGAAGATCCTTCCCATGCCATTTTCTATAAATATATCTAAAGGAAATTTCATATAATATGAAAAAAGAGAGCATTATAATAATACTAAAAAAAGAAAAATAATTCATATATAAGAAAAAAATTCCTACTAAGAAAAAACTTATAAAATAAAAAAGATATTTTCTTTTTTCTGGCTTAACTAAAAAATGTACTGTTTTTTTTATCATTTCAATATCTAATCCAAATTGATTTTTTATAAACAGACCTTAAAGGGGATAAAAATAAATTTTCTGTATCAATAAATTTATTTTTTTCCTCTCCAACAACTAACATGTATATTTTTGAAGCCTGCAGAAGTGTTCCTTCTGTTAAGCTTATCCTATTAGGATTTTGCTTCTTTGTTTTAAAAATTTCGGTTCTCTTATTTTTCCAATCTTGGGCCTCTTCAGGAAACAAGGACGCCACATGCCCATCTTTACCCATACTTAGGATTGTTATTGTTGGAAATCCTTGCATTTGCGCAAGAAGCTCTTCATTTAAGGAGCAATAATTGTAGTTAGGTAGAAAATCTAAGAAATACTGTTTCAATTGTCTTTCATTGCTCATCTCATGGTCCGAAGATACACAACGCTCATCAGTTAGTCCAATCGTAATTTTGTCCCAAGGGGCATTTATTGATATAAGATAAGGAAAAAACAGTTTAATGCTATTTCCCCCAGGTAGAATTAAAACAGCATGACCAGAGGTTTTGATGCACTGAATCAAATCTTTTTCAATCTCTTGTTTTAGAAACTCTCCCGCTTCTTGGACAGTTTGAAATCTGTAATCTTCCATTAGTTTAAATCTTTAAAGCTCTCTATTATAGGGATAGACAAATCAAAAGGACTTACTTCTCCTTTAGGAACTCGTCCAATAAATAATACATTCATCGCCGTGGCAGCCTTAAAATCACTTACACTATCACCTACAAAAATTGCCTCTTCTCTGCCCAAATTACACTCTCGCATAATATTCTTACCCACTACACTTTTTTCATGGGGAGAGCCATATATGCCCTGAAAACTATTTAATAAGTTTCTTTTGTCGCAAATGGTAAGGAGCTCTTCCTGAGGGGTTGCTGATAGTAAAAAAACAGGAATCTTATCAGCTGTCATTTTCCTCAAAAAGCTATTAACTCCTTCAACAAAAGGGCAACCCAGAATTTTTTGAAAAACGATGTCCGAAAATTTCTTTGATAGCTCTAATTTTTCGCTATCTTGACATTCTCT
Organism: uncultured Hyphomicrobiales bacterium; assembly: GCA_964402405.1. Classification (GTDB taxonomy): domain Bacteria; phylum Pseudomonadota; class Alphaproteobacteria; order UBA7879; family UBA7879; genus CAYOCE01. The sequence continues at coordinate 39,657 of CAYOCE010000001.1, forward strand.
ATTCAAAAAAAGCTTGTGTATGGCTTCGAACTTTTTAGCCCGATTAACTCCTTGGTATCTAATGTGGTATTCTCTCGCCTTTTCTGCAATCTCGGAACTATAGGGCAAGTATAGGTCATAGAACGCCTGAGTTTTAATATCTGCCGATTCTAAGACCACTCCATCAAAATCTAAAAAAACACTTTTAAGGTTTTTGGGGAGTATATTTTTCATGTATTTCTTCCATGCAATTTAAAATTCCCTGACCAAATTCCAGATACTCTCGACTTACTAGCTTTTTAGAAATTTGCGGCTTAAAAACATACGGAGTGAATTTATAATGGCCATGTAGTCTATCAATTTCGGGTTTTTGTGTTTCAATCTTAATATCTCCGCCAAGCATCTCGTTAATTATATTTAGTAACTCCCCACGGCTAATGTGCTGATAACCTGTTAGCATAACATGAGTGTTTTTATAATTTTCTGCAAGGATATCCACACTCATGCGCGCTGCATCATAAACATGAATATAATCTCTTTTTTCATCACTGCCATATCCAAGCTTGATAGTCTTTTCTATAATTGCCTGCTTAATAATACGATGGATTAAATTTCGTTCGTCTGCTCGGGGACCATAAAGTGATCCATATCTTAAAATCGTATAGTTAATCCCAAAATTCTTTTGATACTCTTCAATGATAATTTCACAAGCTTGTTTACTTGCTCTATAAAAACCACCCACATTAGAATATACATAAATTGTGGATGCAAAAACAAACCGTTCCACACCATGCTTATGACAAGATTCTAGAATATTTATTGTTCCTTGTATATTCAGGGAAAGGGTTTTTTTCGGCTCTTCAAAACCTATCCCTATATCTGCTTGCCCAGCTAAGTGATATATATAATCTTTCCCTTCAATTGCTTTATCAACCAAATCTTGATCGAGAATACTTCCCTGAACAAAGCTTTGTTTGTCATTAACAAATTTAGAAGGTTGAATATCAAAAATAGTTGTTTCTATACCAGCGTTTGTGAGGGCATCTGCTACATGACTACCAACAAACCCAGATCCACCAAATACTATTGCTTTTTTCATTTTAACACCTAGTAAAATTAAATTCATTGAGAGGCCTCAATAAAGGCTCCCCCTTTAAAAAACGCACCACATCTTCAACAACTTGCTCCTCCATAAGATCTCTTACTTCTTGTGCTAAAGAACCCAAATGAGAAGTTAGCAAACAATTCTCTAGTTCAGTTAATCTACCTTGATAGGGCTCAGTTTCAAACACATCTATTGCTGCCCCTGCCAGATGATTACTCTTAAGCATTTGATATAGTATAGATTCATCTACAATACCACCCCGAGATGTATTAACAAAATAGCTTTCTTTTTTCATAAGACTTAAGAGTTTTCCTCCTACTAAGCCCTTGGTTTTAGCATTTAAGGGTAGATGAAGGGAAATAAGATCACTTTCTCGAAAAAGATGTTCGATACTGCATTTGGTTGCATGCTCAGTAAACTCCACGTAGGGATCATAAAATAAAATATCTGACGAAGGGACTATCAATTTAATAAGTTGTATAATTTTAGCGCCGATTTTGCCTGCGCCAACAATTCCTACTTTTAATGAAGATAGCATATGTCCCATAGGACGATGCCAAATTTTTTGATGCATTTTTCGATCTGAAGCTGAAATTTGTTTCAAAAGGTTGAGAATAAGAGCAAGTGTAAATTCAGGTACCGCTTCAGAGGGAGCGTCTGGTGTGTAGCTTATACTGATCTTTTTCTCTTTAGCAGCCTCAAGATCAATGCTATCTACCCCCACACCTACACGAGCAATAAGTTTCAAATGAGGGGCATGCTCAATCACAGATCGAGTGATTTTTTCTGTTCCAGCAATCAAAACATCTGCATCAGAAATATGCTCGATAAAATCCTTTTCCGTATAGCGAATTCCCTCTGTATTTAAAAAGACATTTCCAAAATTTTGTAATTCTTTTAAAAGGTTAGGGGATTTACTACAAAATCCTATATTAGATACAAGAATATTATGCATATTTTTTTACTAATTCATCCTGTAATAAAATTTTAGAAGCACGCTCTAAATCATAGGGCACATCAACTGCAACTGTTTCTTGATCTGTGTAGACAACCCTCAAGGGTTTTCCGTGCTCAAGGATTCTTAACATATCAATTGATTCCACTTTTTCCAAAGGTGTTTGGGGTAAATTACTAAATTCATTAAGAAAAATTCGCGAAAAGCCTATAACTCCAGTTTGTTGATAAATAATAGCTCCCTTATCCCTGTAAGTTGATGGTATCGGTGCTCGAGAAAAATAAAGGGCTCGTTGATCAGGAGAAGAAACCACTTTCACAACATTTGGATCTTCATGATCTGCCGTAGTATAAATTCTTGATAAAAGATTAACTACAGGAAGGTAATTGTTCTCATAATCATTGATCACAGCATCAATCATATCGGGCGTAACAAGAATTTCATCACCCTGAACCATTATAATAAAATCTTTATCACTTAAACTAAAATCAAGTTTTTCAATTGCCTCACTGACCCGATCTGTGCAGCGTTCATGCTTATCACTTGTCATAATCACTGGAATATCATATTGTTCGCAAACTTGCTGTATTTCCTTATCGCAAGTAGCAACACCAACATAGTCAAGTTGGGGGGAAAGGCAACAACGCTTTGCAACATGTATAACAACTGGAATATTCAAAGCCTTAGCAAGTGGTTTTCCGGGAAATCTTGAAGATCCCATCCGGGCGGGTATGATGCAAATTTTTTTCATTTCTTAATACCTTGTAAAGAGCATCTTAAAGCAACAATATCTGTACCGTAGGCAATGAAATCATACCCTTCTTCAACACGTTTTTTTAATGAGTCTAGGTTTGGCTCTACCTGATGGTACCCAATCATCTTTTTACTTTTTCTTGTTTCTTCGACTATTGAATTACATATATCTTTAAACGCAAAATCTTCAAAACATCCGGCTTTTCCAAGACTTGCCGTTAGATCATAAGGACCAATCATGATCCCATCTAAAAATTGAGAAGAAATAATATTTTTTATATTTTCAGCACCCACTTTTGTTTCAATTTGGGCAATAAGAATTGGTTTAAATTCACTAAAATATTTCTCTAAATTTTCTCCCCAGGCATTTGCCCGCATGAGACCTAAACCCCTTTTTCCTTTTGGAGGAAAAAAACAATGTTCTGCAAATTCATCAAATTTTTCTAATGACTCTACGACGGGCACCAATAGCCCCACCGCTCCCGAATCTAATAGACGCCTTGCTAAATAAGGGTCTGCTGAAGGCAATCTTACAAGGGGTTTCGTATTATGCCGTTCGGCTGCTATAAAAATAGATTCGGCTTCTTGGGTTGTAATGCAAGAATGCTCAAGATCAACAACTATCCAATCAAATCCCAAGCTCGCCATAGCAATAGTCACTTGTGGGGATGGAAGCTGTTGCCACGCAGCAAGAATAGTCATCTATATCTCTCTCTTTAAAATTGCTTTGATCCACGCCCAAAAATAACTTTTATTATTGGCATACATTTCAAGAAACTCTTTTCTAACACTTTGTATCTTCTCATCATACCACCATTTTTTATATCATTCATTTTTTAAATTCCACTTAGTAAATAAAGCCTATTTTGGTATAATATTAAGAAGCCTTTCGTAGGACATTGTATCATTAAATGGATTGTAATAATTTTTTAAAAAAGATGATCCATTAATGTAACTCAGAGGCTGTCTTTTTTCTGTGCATTCTAACAAATCCTTGTGAAGAGTGGTGACAAGATCATCAGAGTTCTTAAAAAGAACCCCATCTTGCAGTAAGGATTTTTTGCATTCATCTGTATAAAATTCTGATTGTATCAAGCAGTAAGACTTTAAACCGCAAGCCATAGCTTCTAGTAAAGAGGTAGACGGACGATCGGTAATGAAATAATCCCCTTCCACTAAAAAATTTTCTAGTGGTAAAGAATTAACAAAATAAACTCTTAGATCATCTCTGAAAAGAAATCTGAGGGCTGAGTGATAACCATCACCACTAGGGTGGCCTTTTAAAATTAGGTCAAAATCTACATCAGTTTTTAGTAGAGACTTTATCAATTCCCTTTGTTGATCAAAGTCTTTAAGACTTGGAGGATGATCAAGTGTTACTCTTACTCCATCATTAACTGCTTGAATTAAATAAATAATTAAAGGCTTTCCTGATTTTTTATAAATTGATTTACTTTTTTTATTTAATACTTCTTTTCTTAAATAATCTATCTGTGGGGATCCTATAGAATGAATATTAATTTTATCAAAATTCCCCTCTTGCTTTATTTGCTTTTGGACTTGATTCCCCCAAACAAAGTAGTCTGTAACAAAGGGGTATTCCAAAAAAGCATTAAGCTTATCCTTCAGTATCCCTAAGGATCCATGATGAAAGCAATATACTTTTTTATTATGAAAGATAAATATTTTGGCTAAAGCCTTTGATTCAAACGTATTGAACCCTGTAGATAAAATACACCTCCAAGTCATTTCCTTGGTTTTTTTTTCATAAAATTTTATTGTTTTAAATGCGCTTTGTAAGAAGGAATCCATAGTAGATACAAGTATCCCCTTGTAATATTCCTGGTAATTCACTCTCATAATTTCAAAATCATTGGGCTGTAGGTTGCTATTAACTATATCATCGACGTCAAATTTTTTTGATGTAAGTTGTGGAATATTATTTATCGTATCAAAATTTTTCAACTTTCCAAAAAAATCTCGATTATATACGCCGATACATAATATGTGTTTTTTTGAAAAAACTTTTTGTAAAAAATTCTTGCATCTCCCTATAAAAGACACAGGAATTGAATTATCTGCAAATTGCTTAAGGATTGTTTTAGATTCTAATTCAGGTCTATAACCTGATATACTATTTTTTGGATCGTAGTAGCCAACTTTAGTTAGGTTTCTATCTTTAAATACTGAATTTATTTCAAGATCCAAAGAGTGGTGTGTATGGTATGGATAGCTAGGGTAGGAAAAACTGGGTTCCTTAAAAGGAACATAGTATATATCCACAATAGCACCCAATTTTTTTTTCAAGGCCAAAAATTCATATATCCTTAATTCAATGCTATCACACCATGTTCGTAAGTAATAAAATGCAAACTGAGAAAATACCATGTCATATTTTTTGAGTTCTGGATAATTGTCAAATATCTTTTCATCTAATTTACTTACTATTTTTGAAAGAGATTCGTAAGACTCATCAAAAATATAATGCTGGAAACTATTATAGTTGTAGAAATCTGTAATTCTTGCAATTTTAACATTTTCTTTTTCAAGAAACAAAAGAGCTGTATCCGTGATTGCTACCCATAGAATGTCATTTTCTGCTATTTTTGTTTGAGAAAAATATTCTTTAAATATATTAATTTGTTCAGGGAACTGAACAATAGCAATCCCTTTAAAATCACCTAATATTTCAGTCATTAACACACCGTATCATCAAAAAAGCTTCAGCTTTCCTTAGTCCAACAGAGGCTCCCCTATGTTCTGCTAATGATTGTAAATGCTCCATTGAGCGCGTATGGGGAAATGGTCGCATCTCTTGATTGTAGGCATTAATCGCAGTTACTTTTTTGTCCCAATAATCTTCAATATTAATAAAATAATTGGGTATAAATAGATTATTGCCTAAACTCCATTCTGTTGCAGATAACACCTCGTAAGTATAGATTTCTTTAACATAGCTTCCAGGAATTGGTCTACATGCAGTTAGAGTTGATCTGTGTACTATAGCATGATCTACATTCAAATCTCCATAGTGATGAGTGTATACAACACTAGGTTGAAAATCCTCGATAACTTTCTCAATTTTTTGAACTATATCTAACAGAGGAATAGTATCCAAACGATTATCAGGAAAATCGAAAAATCCTAAACTTTCTGCCCCTAAAATTCTTAAAGCATTTTCAGCGGCGTGTTTTCTTTTCTTTAAATTTTCTGCAAATGCATCATTTCGAGCCCCCACCCCATCAGCTATAAACAATACTCCTATCCGATCTCCCTTTGCAGAGTGTTTAGAAATTGTCCCGCCGCAACCTAATGCTTCGTCATCTGGATGTGCTGCAATTACAAGTATATTTTTAGTCATTTGTTAAAACCTCCAAAGATCGTTTTCCACAATTTGCAATAAGATCCAAACAAGATAAATAAGGAATAAACTGATTCGAATGCTGAGGATAAACTGGATGGACATAACCATCAAAAATAACCTCTATATTAGCTTCCTTAAATTTATCCAATTCTAAATAATCTCTTCCAAAAGGACCCGAAATGTATTTTGTGGCTTTAAATTTATTACATATTTCTAAAACAAGCTCACTTTTTGTTTGTTTAAAATTATAATCCGAAGAAAACTCAATAGGAGTTGTAACCTCTAAATATTGAATAAAAAATTTCAAAGATTGTCTTAAAATATCATTTAAAATCTCGGAAGTAGAAAAATACATTTTACTTAATTCTTCACCAAATTCTGACCAATGGGGCGATTTAGAATAGGCTTGCTCAATGGATAACCAGTGCTTTCTTCTCCAATTGATTTTTGGATCTATATTTAGAGCATTAATTCTTAAATTATCTGATTTTCCTTTTGTTAAAACAGGGATGGTCAGCCAGGTAGGGTTTTGATTTAAAAGAATTTTATTTCGATTTGTAAAGCTATTTTTTTCAAACTGAACATGATCAAGCACAATATGTAAGTCGCTTTTTACAATGCGATTAAAATATCCAAGCCATGGTAGATAGGCAGGTTGATTGATCGAAATAATCATTTATTTATACATGTAAATTGTGAAATCATGGGGTAAATACTCATGCCTTAAAACAATTTTTTTTGTTAATCCTGCACAAAACTCCAATGTCTTAATGGGATCTGCATAAAACTCATTCTCTTCTTGGTGTAGGGCCCAAGAACTAAGAGAATTGAATGCTACACCCTTTTGAGCTAAGGAGAACATATGTTTTATTAAATCTTTCATAGTTTCTTCAGGGTTTGATTGAATTAAGTAAAAAATTCCATTAGCAATGAGAAAATCTTTTTTCTTTGTATAGTCTAACAGATTTTTGTGTTTAAAAAGATCCTTATCATATTTTGATTTGCATAGATTTATCATCTTTTCAGAAAGATCAATACCTTCATATTGAACCTCTCCAAATTTTTTTTTCAAATATACATAAAAATCTCCCGTACCACACCCAACATCTAAGATATTAATTGGTTCTTGATCAAAAAAATCTAAAAATACCTTAAATTTTCTTTCCTGACTTTCTTTACGCCCATAATCGCATGATTGGTGGGAGTCACCATATTTTTCAACAAGAGTGTCATAATATTTTCCAATATCTGTACGATTATCTATCTGCATGAAAATACTCCCGTATATGTTTTATGACCAATGCTTGTTCCCTCTTTTTTAGGCTAGGATAAAGAGGTAAAGACAAGTTTTTTAAAAATGAAATTTGGGCATTTGGATAATCCTTAAACGAATCGGCCCAAGGATGGACTGGTAGTTCTGCAAAAATTCCTTGAGAATTTAGATGCTTCTTAAGACTGACTATTTCATTTTCAGATATACGTAATACATAGCGATACCAAATTCTGCCTATAGAATTTTTTGGTAATTGAACCCCATATTGTTCTAGGTCTTTCAGTTGCTCATTATATCTTGTTGCGAGATGAGTCCTCTTTTCTATTATTTCTCCTAATTTATTTAACTGACAGATCCCTAAAGCACCTTCAATATCTGTCATTTTATTATTAAATTTGGATTTATCGGGCTTTTGATCTACATAGCTACGCCATTCTGTTATTTTTTCTTTATAGCTCTCAGAGTTTGTTAAAATTGCCCCCCCTTCACCTGTTCCTATAAGCTTTGTTGCATAAAATGATAAGACTACAAAATCTCCCACTGACCCATATAATTTTCCATCAAAAGCATGTGCGCAATCTTCAATGATAGGAATGTTCGTTTTTTCTTTTACTTTTCTTATATTAACAGGCTCTCCAAAAGTATGAACCACGATTAAGGCCTTCAATTCAGAAAAATTGGAGCACTCATCAATCGTATCGCTATCGAAAGAGTTATCCAAAGGAACAGGTATTGCCCCTACGGATAATATGGCATTAACTATAGCAACACATGAATATGCTGGAAAACCCACCTTATCATTTTCTTTTATATTTATAGAAATTAAAGAAAGCCGTAACGCAGAAAAACCAGAATCTAGACAAATTGCAAACTTTTTATCCACTGTTGCAGCTAATTTTTCCTCAAACTCCTTGACCTTTTTACCCATAGCTATATGACCAGATTGGATAACTTGCTTAACCGCTTTTTCTTCGAATTGATCTAAGTATGGTTTGCTGTGAGGTATTAACATTTTCATATGAAACATCGTTCTTTACTAAAGTTCGAATTTATTAAGGTACACAAGAGAACTAGACATCTAACGCTGTATATTTAAGAACCCTTAAAGAACCGCTACACTGAAGATAGAATTCTTCATTTTTTTCATGAAGTTCCAAGTCATATTGTTTTTTTCAAGTAGTAATGATTTTCATCATTATCAATAATGAGAAATCCATTTTTTATAAAAAAACACTTGGATGTGCTGTTATCAATTGATACATCCGCTAAAATACTCTGATTTTTTTCTAAAACATTTTGTATTAGGTATGAAAGAACTTGAGAGCCAATGTTTTTTCCTCTAAATTGGCTCAGTAAAAAAATAGAAATTTTATAAACACCCTCTGTAACAAAATTTAATCTCACTTGCCCAACTTTTACAGTATCATTAATAATAATAAAATTAAAGCTGCGTAAATCAGAAAGAACGTTTTGAAACCATATATCATGTTCTTCTCTGGTAACTTTTCTCTTTTCGCTTCCTAAAGGCCATATAGACGGATCATTTCGCCATAGAAATAGAGTATCAGCATCAGATTGTTCTATTCTTTTTAAAAGCAAAGACATTATAAAAAATCGTTCAATATTAATGTTGAAAAAGCTTTAACAGGATTTTTTACCCTTCTTCCCACTATATAATTTGCTAATTTGGGAGGAATTCCTCTCCCTGGGCGGATAAATAATAAATCATTTTTTGATAAAATATCTCCTGGGTTCAACTCTCTTGCGGCACAGCAAGAAAGACGAAAGCTTTCTCGTGAACCATATTCATGCTCAGTAGGTCCTAATTGTGGCTTGCCAATGGCTTTTTCCATATACCTAACACCTTCCACCATCTGGGAAAATTCTTTGGCATCAGATGAAAATCTGTGATCAGGCCCGGGCAAATTTTTATCAAGGGTAAAATGTTTTTCAATCCAGGCAGCAGCATATGGAATTGACCCAACTGCTGCCCAAGCCCCCTCTGAGTGATCACTAAACCCTGTAACAACCCCAAAGGCATCTTTGAGAGTTTTAATTTTTTCAAGATGAATATCCTCGGCTGGCGTGGGATAACGAGAGGTGCAATGAAGCAAAATAAGGTTATTATTTCCCGTGCTTCTGAAAATATTCACAGCATCGTCAATTTCACTAATCAACGCCATCCCCGTTGATAGGACTGTGGGGAGTCCTGATTTACCCATATACTCAACAAGATCAAGATTTGTTAAGTAATCTGATCCATTTTTTAACACGGCGACGCCTATTTTTTTTAGTAAATCCACCCCCTGAAAATTAGTGGGGGTTGAGTGAAAATCTATATGGTTGGCATCACAAAAGGATTTTAAATCAATAAGTTGTTCATCGCTCAGCTCATAGCGCTTGAACATATCATATTGAAATTCTTTAACTACTTTTCCTTGAAAAATATACTCATATTCTAGATTTTTTGTTGGAACAAAATCTTCCGTTTTGTAATTTTGAAATTTTACAGCATCAGCTCCAGCTTCTTTAGCTGCAAGAATCGCTTTTTTGGCAAGATTCATATCTCCATTATGATTAATGCCAATCTCTGCAACAATATATGCAGGGTATCCTACCCCAATCTTTTTTAATCCTAAATTAATACAGCTCATGAATACCCTCTAAAACTAGCTTAACGCCATTACCATCGCAAATTTCTGCAGCATTTTTTTGTAGTGATCGAAGCCCATCTTTATTTTTGATTAGATTATTTATTAGTTCAGGCCCACAGCTTCTTTCAGTATTTTCAATATCTTTAATCAACAAAGCGGCTCCACTTTCCTCAAGATTTTTGGCAATTAATTCTTGATCTGGACTTAAAACAACCATAATTGTAGGAAGTCCTAATGAGCATCTTTCCCACACACTACTACCCGCAGCCCCTATAGCTAAATCTGCATCATATATCAGTTTTGACATATTGGGATTTATATGAATAGCATATTCATTAGGCATAGTAGCAATATACTCTTTAATAAGATAGGCGTTTTGATCAGAAAAACCTAAAATAATATCTATTGAACCTGTGAATTCAGAGCGTTTAATCATCTCTAGAGCTTTTAAGGTATAATTTTTAGGGTCGCTCCCCCCCATCGAAATTAAAATACGTTTAACTTCCTGTGTTTTCTTCCTTTTTTCAAGAGCCATTGGACGCAGTTCCGTAAATTCCTTGCGCAACAAAATATAATCACTGCCTGTAAAAATTTTACAATGCTCTGGAGCTAACTGTCGATAGTCAGTAGCCTTTCGACCATATGTTTGATCTAGTAAAATATCACAGTCATGCTTTCTATTGGCAAGATCATCAATTACCATAATTTTTTTTGCATGGAGTCTAAAATGTTTCTCATATTGCTCATCAAACCCATAGCCATCGATCACGAGCAAATCACAAGATATAGGATGCTCATAAAAGTGAGTCGGATCAAGTCTTTTGAAGCGATTCAAAGCTGGAATAAACTCACAGGTTTCAGAGGATGTTATAATTTGACATATCCATCCCTGCTCAACCAAAGCATCTGCAATAACACCCGAACGTATAGCATGTCCTGCCCCTATTGAAATAGAACCCTCAAATGAGAAAAGACATGTTTTCATTTTTAAATATTTTTTGAATAAAAATATAATCTTCCATAGTATCTAAAGTTATTCGATTATGATGATAATCACCCTTTGGGTTTTCCAAATTATAAATTTTGAGAGATCTTCTCATCCACTCAGTCACATGTTCAAAGTCCTCTGGTAGGGTGGAATAGCGCATAGCATCTCTTAATTCTGATATTCCAAAAACTTCACAGTCATAACCATGTGGCCAGGATGGCGGCATATTATTGCAAGTGTACTGTGCTTTATTTTCTATATGCATTTTTAAAACCTGTGCACACACTTCTGGATTAATCAGAGGGCAATCGCTTGTAACACGCATAATGATGTCTGCCTTTAAGTGCTCCGCTGATTCATAATATCTTTCCAAGACATTAGCTTCAGATCCTCTATAAATGGCACAGCCATACTTTTTAGCCTCAGATACAAGAACATCATGATCGCTCCCTACAGGGATAGCACAACATACAATGTCTATACCTTGAATTTTCTTGCATCTCGTCAAGACTTGTCCCAAAACGGTCTTATCCCCAAGAGGGAGCATTACCTTCCCAGGTAGTCTTGTAGATGTCATCCTCGCTTGAACAATAACAGCAGTTTTCATCAGTGACTTTTCATCATTTTTTGGAGCTGCTCTTGACTTAACCACTCCGTATTTGTTTCACTTGAATAAACCATTCTCTTTTCTAATTTTGGATATGGAAAATCTCTCTGCCAGGTATTGGAAAACGAAGGAAGGATAACATACCGATCTTTCATTTCAGCTGTCTGAGGTGATTCATCAGAGGTCAGCATCCATTCGTGTAGCTTTTCTCCTGGGCGAATCCCAATCATATGAGTTTTGATCCCTGGTTGAATAGCCTGCGCTAAATCTGGCATTTTCATACTTGGTATCTTGGGGATAAATATCTCCCCTCCCTGCATCATAGCAAGATTTGATAAAACAAAGTCGACACCCTGCGGCAGGGTGATCCAAAAACGTGTCATTTCATTATCCGTAATAGGGAGGGATGTTGCTCCCTCGGCTATTAACTTTTTAAAAAAAGGAACCACGCTTCCTCGTGACCCAACAACATTTCCATAACGTACAACAGAAAAGATAGTGGGGTCATTACCCCGAATATTGTTAGCTGCGATAAAGATTTTTTCAGCTGCCAATTTACTGGCCCCATAAAGGTTAATAGGACTTACGGCTTTATCTGTAGATAGCGCCATTACCTTTTGAACGCCATTTTTAAGGGCGGCCCTTACAATATTTTCTGCCCCAATAACATTGGTATGAATACATTCATAAGGGTTGTATTCTGCAATAGGGACGTGCTTTAGGGCCGCTGCATGTATCACAATATCCACACCGCGCAGGGCCATTTCTAAGCGACTAAAATCCCGAACATCCCCTATAAAATAGCGCATACAAGGATATTTTGTTTCAGGAAATTTTTGCGCCATATCATACTGTTTAAGCTCATCCCTGGAAAATATAATAAGTTTTTTGGGAGAGTATCTCTCTATAACAGTTTGAACGAATTGATGACCAAAAGACCCAGTCCCTCCAGTTATTAAAATTGTTTTATTATTTAGATCTGGTTTTTCTATAAGAAAATTTTTAAGCATAATATTCTTTCCTTTGAGATAGAGGACTTAAGGGTTTAACTCTTAAATCTAGCTATTGATAAATATTTGTCAGCAATTTCTGATGGATTAGGGGTTTGTGTAAATGCTGTGGGTGTTTTATCTCATTCACCACAGCTGCCGCAGTCTGGGTGAAAATCACCAAGACTACAAAATTTGTAGCTTTATTACATTCAATCCCTGAATAACCCATCAGAAAGATTGATTCAGAGATTTTTAGATCCCCATGTTAACCATACGAATGGCATGTTCAGTCATAGAATCCTTTTCTTATACAGCTTCCACGGCATAAGAAGGAAGCGAAATATGCATCTCTCGCCCTAAAAAGGTTAACAACAGTTGAACACGCTGTTTATCACTCATAAGCTCTAATACACCTGTGTGGTCTTTAAAGACGCCCTCTAATACACGAACTTTATCACCTTTTGTGAACGTCGCCAAGCTGTTTACAGAAACGATCCCGCTCTCTATTTCTTGTGATTTTAAATCCTCAATAATTTGCATCGATAGGTATGCAGGATGTTTATCGCTTTCCATTAATAAATAAGACACACCCCGGGTTCCATTGATACTGCGCCACCTGGTAGTTTCTAAATTCACTCCCACAAACAAATATCGAGGGAACAATGGCGCCAAGACTTCTTCCACCTTGCGTGCGTGACGGCGCAGTCTTTTAAATCTTGGTAAATAAACCTCAAACCCTTGATCAAGTAAATTCTTTTGGGCTATGAGTTCTTTTGAAGGTTGTGTATAGGCAACGCACCAATTGGTCAGAGAGGGATCTTCGTGAGATGTAGTAATATTCCTTAGCTTTTTTTCCTCCAAAGTATTTTGGAAAATTGCCATTTAGAGCACCCCTTAAAAACCAGAAAACAAAATTATGTTCATGAACAAAACTTATCTTAAATTGTCACACTAGTCAACGGTACCTTGAAATTTTTTATGTTCAACTGCATTTCCTCTACTTTAAAAGAAATGAGTCCTCTTTTCCAAAATTTTGGAAAAGAGGAACCACCGACTACAGTTTATAAAATATAAGTAAAACTTTCTGACTTACGATCTACGTATTAGAAATCACTTTTTCGCGTACATAATCCGCCACAATGTCTGAGCCTCCTCGAGGCATCCCAATTTTTGCACATACATCTACTTTTTTCACTTTAGCTCCAGAGCCAACTATCCCATCAATAGCAACGCGGAGTGTACCAGCATCGGCAACTCGAGAGGCAATACCCACCGCCGTTGCAAAGTTTTTATAGTCAGGCCCCGCCACATACAGCACGGGAATTCCCATATAAAGCGCCTGCATCCCAACACTAGATTTATGGGTCAAAATTATATCCACAATTGTTGCAATTTGAGGTGTTGTAGCAACCTTAGAATCGACGATTTGTACGTGTTCCAGTCCTTCAGCAGCAGATTTCTCAAGATTTCCTGTCATCTTGGGGTGCGTTGTAACCAATATTTGAATATTTTTCATCTCTCGAATCGCGTCAAAAAAGGTTTGTAAATATTTTGGATACTCTCCTTCATACGCCCCTCCCACAAACAAAATGGTTTTCTTTTTCTCATCCAGCTTTAGCTTGGGTTTCAAGGCATTCACATCTGTTTTAGCAAAAGCTTTCTCCCAATCCTCAAGAGCGGGTTGTCCAGACACAATAATTTCAGCCTTTTGATTCTTAGCTTTCAGCTTGGTTTTCAACAGTTCTACTAATCCCTGATGGGGGACCATGTAGGCATCAATTGAGCCAATTTCCTCAAAGAATGGTTCCGCATAAGGTGTCGAATCAAAGGGGTCAAAATTATCATAAAACGCCACCACATGGACCCCCTTGGATTTAAAGTGATTTAAAATTTGGGCTTGGACTTTAGAGGCCATTCCTGCAATCACCAGTTTTGGTTCTACCTCTTGATCCAGCTGATGCAATTCTTCAACCGACAAAGTATCAGTCCGTTTCATGTGACGCACATCTTTTTGGATAATAAAATCCAACACGGCGGGATGGGTCTTTAGTTGTTCTTTTGAAATACCAAACGCCAAAATTTTATATCGAATACCTTTCTTTTGCCCAGGGGCTTTCTTCTTTAATTTTGCCGTCATGGGAAGCAACCCATTTTTATCCCCCGTATCATACGTTGAAATTAACAGATCCACCTTTTGAGGCGTTGAAAAAACGGGGAAGATAAAGAACAGCAGATAGAGAGTCGTAAAAATGAGGTGTAACATAGAAAATCTCCTTTAAAATTATAGATAACCTAAAACACTAATCGGGACCATACTAAACTCTAAAACCTTTTTCAAGATGTATTATCATAAAAAATTATAAAAATTATGTTGATTTTTTTAATAACTTCTCATATTCTCCCCTACGTTCTTTTGTATAGACTCTCTCTGGACCACCCCGTTCTTGAACCATCCCGACGAAAGTCGGGATCCAAGAGCTCCAGAGTACTATTCAAGGTACTTGGACCCCGGCTTTCGCCGGGGTGGTTCTTAGAAAAAAATGGTTTGGTTATGTAAGAAGTTTATTTTTGAAAGGAGATAACTATGGCTGCAAGAGTTTGGACGGTTGCGTTTTCAGGGATTGACGTTATCCCCATCGAGGTACAGGTACAGGTAACACCAGGTCTCCCGGCGTTTGTTATTGTGGGACTACCCGACAAGGCTGTGGGGGAATCCAAAGAACGTATCCGAAATGCCCTGCATGCCATTGGCTTGATGATCCCCCTACAGCACATCACTGTAAACCTAGCTCCGGCAGATATCCAAAAAGGAGGTAGCCATTATGACTTGGCGGTGGCAGTTTGTTTGTTGGGGATTATGGATGTGCTGCCTCTTCAAGAAATTAACCAATATATGATGATGGGAGAACTGGCGTTGGATGGGTCTATCCGAGGGGTTACAGGGGTTTTACCCGCGGCCATGGCTGCCTTCAATCGAAATCTGAAATTCATTTGTCCCCATAGCTCGGGACCAGAGGCCGCTTGGATTAAGGACTTAAATATCCTGGCCCCCAATAGTTTACTGGCTTTAGTTAACCATTTTAAGGGCGTGCAAACCCTGACCCCGCCTATCCCTGGAATTGCGGAGAAGCCAGCCTCTATAAAAGATTTAAAGGATATCAAAGGCCAAGAAACGGCAAGGCGTGCCCTGGAGATTGCAGCAGCAGGAGGGCATAACATGTTGATGATGGGACCGCCGGGATCAGGAAAATCCATGCTGGCATCGCGCTTGCCGGGAATCCTACCGCCACTTACCCCCAATGAGGCATTGGAGTTGACTATGATTTATAGTGTTGCCGGTATGCTGAAGGAAGGACAATTATTGAGTCATCGACCCTTTCGAGATCCCCATCATTCAGCGTCCTTGCCCTCGTTAGTGGGAGGGGGAATTCATGCAAAACCTGGGGAGGTATCCTTGGCCCATACGGGCGTCTTGTTTTTAGACGAGCTTCCTGAATTTTCGCGCGCTGGATTGGAATCGTTGCGTCAACCCCTGGAATCCAAACGGGCTGTCATATCCAGGGCCAATGCCCATGTTAGTTATCCCGCCAATATTCAATTGGTGGCCGCCATGAATCCCTGTATGTGTGGGTATTTAGATGATCCTGAGCGCGCCTGTTCCAGGGCCCCCAAATGTGGCGAGTTTTATCAATCCCGCATCTCAGGGCCTTTGATGGATCGTATTGATTTACACGTATATGTACGGGGGGTCTCTCCCGTGGATCTAGCAAAAAAAGAAGGCGGGGAGCCCACATCTGTGGTTGCCGCACGGGTTAAAAAAGCTCGCGAGGCCCAATTGGATCGATATAAAGGTTTAGACTTTTCAATCAATGCACAATTGGATGGAGATTTACTATCCAAGTTTGTGCGCTTAACTGATAAGGCCGCAGAAATGCTAGAGGCTGCTGCTACAAAGGATCAGTTTTCTGCAAGACGATATTATAGGATTTTAAAAGTTGCTCGCACAATCGCGGATTTGGAAGGGGTGGATTTAATTCAAGAAAATCACTTGGCTGAAGCTTTGTTTTTTAGGGGTGTGTGATACTATACCATTTTCCGAAAATAATATTAGACCTTAAACGCCTGGGGGTTAATGCGATATCCCTGACCCCAAACAGTTTGAATATAGTCGTCCTTAATCCCAAAATTTTTAAGCTTTTTCCGAAGGTGCCAAACAAAGGCATCGATGATGCGCACCCCAGGTTCATCAATCCCCCCATACAGGCGATCCAGCAGCATTTCCTTTGTGGAAATTTCCCCTTTGCGCATAACGAGGCTTTCAAAAACCATATATTCTTTTTTTGTTAAAGGGATTACCACATTTTCAATTGTAACATTGCTGTTAGCCGGGGATATTTTCAAGGAACCGACCTGAATTTCTGTAGAGGAAAAACCTTTGGATCTGCGAATGATGGAAAAAATTTTGGCATAAAGCTCTTCGTGATCATAAGGCGCTATGAAAACATCATCCGCCCCCTTATTTAAAAGATGAATGGATTGTTCTTTTAAGGTATTTTCGGGCAGCAACACAATCACGGGTATTTTGGAAATTTCGTGAATTTTCTCAAAAATGTTTTCGATTCCGTCTGTTTCAAAATCGGTGAGGATCGTCAGGTCATGGGAATAGGATTCAAGGAGACTTTTTAAATTTTCAAACGAATGGGTGCATGTCAAAGAAAGATTTGTTTTGGTTCCCAAAAATTCTTTGATCAGATACGTATCTATTTTTTCGTTTTCATATAAAATAATATTCATTGTTCAATATTAAGTAAAAAATTATTAATTACATAATATATATTACCACAAATATGTATTTTTGTCTAATCCGAACAAAATAGATGACATCGTTTTGGCTTTTTAATGGCAGGACTAATACCTCTCCAGTCTTTGATCACCATTTACGTCTGCATTTAGTAAAAAGCCAAAGCCAATCATCAGGGTCGTGAGGGCTGTTCCTCCATAGGATACCAAGGGTAATGGGATTCCTACCACAGGCAATAATCCCATCACCATAGCCATATTTACAAAGACGTAGATGAATAGGGTCATGACGATGCCAACGGCAATCAACCTTGCAAAAATACTTTGGCATTGGAGGGCGATCTTGGTGCCGTAAAATAGCATCAATCCATAAAAGCTGATTAAAATTAATGCCCCCATCATGCCGAATTCCTCGCAGAACATGGTGAAAATGAAATCAGTTTGTTTTTCCGGCAAGTAATTCAAATGACTCTGGGTTCCGTGCATATATCCCTTACCAAAGATGCCTCCTGAGCCTAAGGCAATTTTAGATTGAAGGATATGGTAGCCAGATCCTAAAGGATCATTTTCTGGATTTAGGAAGGTTAGGATTCGTTTCTTTTGATAGTCCCTTAGAAAAAACCATCCAAAGGGCATAACAGCACCGGCCCCTAACCCAATGCCTATAAAATAAAGCCTTGGGACGCCTGCCACAAAAAATATACTGATGCCAATCATTGTCAGTAGAAGGGCTGTTCCCAAATCGGGTTGTTTTGAAACCAAGAGAACAGGTATCAGAATCATTAAGAAAGGCGGCAGCAAGAACGATGGTTTTTTGACATCCTCCAAGGTAGATCGGTGAAAATAACACGCCAGCGCTAGGACCAGTGCGATACGCATCAGCTCAGACGGTTGGAGGCGAATGATATATAGATCCAACCACCGCTGCCCCCCTTTTCCTATTAAACCAAAAATCTCAACCCCTAATAATAAGGCAAAACTAAGCCCATAAATCCAATAGGCAAACCTTAGCCACACACGCATGGGGCTAATAGCAATTCCTAACATGACGCCGAATACAGCCAGAAACCTAAAAATTTGGGGGAGTGCCCAAGGATTAAGATTGCCCCCCCCTGCGGAATACAACATCACAAAGCCAAGGAGGGCAACAAGTGTAATCAAGGCAATGTAGCCATAATTCAACTGCATCAGTCGTTGATAGAGCGTTTGGTGATCATACCTCATCTGAATTCCCTTGATTTAGTTGTTGAGCCTTTAAGAGTAAATCTCGGGCAATGGGGGCTGCGACTTGGGACCCCCATCCCCCATGTTCCACCAAAACAAAGACCGCATATTTGGGATCTTGGATGGGGGCAAAGCCTACGAACATGGCATGATCCCGCAGATGCCACGGCATTTGGGATTGGGTGCGCACGCCCCGTAATCGTTCTTCCTTAGAAATTCGACACACTTGGGCTGTGGCTGTCTTTCCCCCCATCTCAAGCCCAGCATAGGGGATACGGGCCCCATAGGAAGATCCCCCTTCTTTATTGGTGGCACCCGCAAGACCAGCCAAGATAGCCATTCTCGATTTTTCAGAAATTTCCAGAGAAGTCTTATTAAAGTGCTTATCCGAGGATACCAAATGGGGTTTTATCTTATACCCCCCATTTGCCAGACTTGCCATCATGGTGATCAGTTGCAAAGGCGTTACTAAAATCCCTCCTTGTCCAATGGACATAAGGACGGTGTCCCCTACATACCAGGGTTGATTTCTCACCCGTTTCTTCCAGGTGGGATCGGGTATAAACCCCGTTTTTTCGGCGGGCATATCGATGCCTGTTTTCGCCTCAAATCCTAATTTCTTTGCCATGTTGATAATAGCCGTTGATCCCACCCGTTTAGCCAACTCATAGAAATAGACATCACAAGATTTTTCGAGAGCTGAAATCATATCTAATGTCCCGTGCCCTTGCTTTTTATAACAATGGAAGGTGTGTTTTCCAATCATAATCTTCCCATGACACGTACATGTTTCGCTAGGGTCTATACCCTCTTCAAGGGCAGCCAAAGCCACCACTATTTTAAAGGTAGAGGCCGGACTATAGAGTCCCTGAATAGCCTTGTTAATAAGGGGGGACAAAGGATTGTCTGCAAGGGAACGCCAGACCTGCTGATTAACGCCCCCCACAAAAACACTGGGATCATAGGAGGGGGTTGAAACAAAGGTCAACATCTCCCCGGTGTGAACATCCATGACCAAGGCAACGCCACTTTTATAGGGCGCTAGTTTTTCGCTCGCATATTTCTGCAACTCTAAATCAATGGTCAGATGAAGATTGTTTCCTGGGATAGGGGGAGTTGACTTTACACACCTGACAGATCTTCCCCGGGCATTGACCTCTACTTCATTTCTTCCAGGAGTACCCCTTAAAATACTATCATATGTTTTTTCGATGCCCCCTTTGCCAATCATCGCTCCCGGCATCATCAAAGATCGATCGCGTTCAATTTCAGCAGCTGTGGGGTTTGCCACATATCCCAGTAAGTTTCCAACGGCGTGATGAACTTGATACAATCGATTGGTACGCATGCTAATGCTAAGGCTAGGGTAATGGAGAATGGCGAGCTCTAAGGCTGTGATTTCATTCACACTAAGATGATCCTTGATTTCAATGGGCACATACGAAGGGGTGCGCTCAGCCGTCTTTTTAATTTGATTCAAATCATTGGGTGTTAGATGCAGCAAAGGGGCCATATAGTCCATCACTCCTTCTGTATTTTTAGATCGTTCTCTGAGGAAAGAGGCTGTATAATAGAGAGTGTTCTCAACAATTAGTTTTCCGTTACGATCAAAAATTTGTCCTCGTTCCGGAAAAATAAATTCAATATTGATGGCGTTATCGTCCGATAGAATTTTATATTTTTCAGCAAGGATGACCTGTAAATAAAAAAGCCTTAGAATCAATCCAAAAAACAAAATCCCCTGGATTATCAATAAGGCTCTAATTCTAGCATAAAAGGATTTATATTGTTTTTGTGCCGTCATTAATTAAATCCTGAAAATCCTATTTTTCCTAAAGGTATTTATCAAAAGATAAACCCAAGGATATAAAAAAGCCGCAAATAAATAAGACCCCAAAGAAGAAGAGATATCAAAAAACTCTCCCCCTAAAAGGCAAATAACAAGCCACTCTATAATCATTAAGACAATGCAAGATAAGGAAAATACTGCCCACTCCGTATTGAAGGAAAAATTAATCAAGTATCGACGCTCAAATAAAACAAATCCATAAAAGCATAAAAATAAAAAGGCACTCTCCCCAAGGAAGCAACATCCCATCGTGTCCTGAAGAATTCCTATCAGAAATATAGACCAGGGGGGTAATAAATCTGGTCGATAAATGGACCAATAATAAATAAAGGACAAACTAAGAAGAGGCGTAACAGGCAGCAGATAAAATAAGCGAGACCCATCCAAAATGGCAGCCGTTAAAAGTGTCAAAGTGGGGATGCTTTTTCGAAAGTTAACCCTGATGTGGTAAAGTAGCTTCTTCATTCAGTAATGTTAGTTACATGTACCGGTTGTTTCAAGAAATATTTGCCTGCAGGCATAAAATACGCGCTTCTGAAGATTTACGCAACAAAACCCAGAACCATCGATAACCATCTTCATGCTCATATGACACAAATATTAATCTTGAGCAAAATATATTGATTAACTTCACTGCTCAAGATACACTAATGATTGACTTGAGCATGAAAGGAGATGGGATGTCAGATGCTATCTCATGTGTCTTAGATCCTTATTCACGTTCGCTAAAGCTCACGGCTCAGGGTGACGCCGATTTTTAAGAAAAAATTTCTTCTCACATTGTAAAATCAATGCCCAAATAGACGCGTCGAACATCCTCGTGAATGATAATGTCATTTGCGGGGCCTTCGGTCAAAATCATCCCCTCATTCAAAATATAAGCCCGATCAACGATGTTCAATGTATCCCGCACATTGTGATCAGTCAGAAGAATCCCAATCCCCCGTTGTTTTAGGTGTAAAATCAGATCACGAATATCATTCACCGCAATAGGATCAATACCTGCTAAGGGTTCATCTAGTAAAATGTATTGGGGTTTCGTGGCAAGGGCTCTGGCAATTTCACACCGGCGGCGCTCTCCCCCCGATAGGGTGATGGCAAGAGTATGTCGTAGATGGGTAATGGAAAATTCAGCCAGCAATTCCTCTAATTCAGCTTCTCGTCTATCGGGATCAGGTTCTGCAATTTCTAGAATAGATTTGATATTTTCTTCAACAGTCAATCCCCGGAAAATAGAGGCCTCTTGGGGTAAATACCCAATGCCAAGCCTTGCCCGCCTAAACATGGGAAGGTTCGTAATATCATGCCCATCTAAAAACACCTGTCCATAATCAGGTTTGATCATGCCGCAGAAAATATAAAAGCAGGTTGTTTTGCCAGCCCCGTTAGGGCCCAGCAGACCAACGACCTCACCTGGCCGTACATAGACACTCACGCCCCGCAGGATCGGCCTTTTTTTAAAAGCTTTACCAACATCTTTAATTTCTAAACCCATATTCATCAAAATATCTTTAAGTCCTTAAAATCAACGCTTCAACACGATCCGTTTCAGTGCCTTTACTGGATTTATCATAGCCTGGCTTATGCTGCAAGACCCGACTAATCCCGTCGGTTGTTATTTCAGCGTACCCTCCTTGAATTTGTCCTTTTGAGTCTGATAATTCCACATCTCCCTCTAGATAGGTTTTTCCCTGGTCTTCGTCATGTTCTCCATAGTTTGCAATGGCTACTTGATCCGGAAGGATAATTTTCACATTCCCTTTGGCTACCATCTTTTTTAACTTTGTTTTTCCATGGATGGTGGGAGCTTCCGTCGTTGATTTCTGAGAGGCATCTTCTTCCATATAGGCGATAACCTCATCTGCCATTAGGGTTTGATTCTCTTTTTCAATCTTCACATTCCCAAATGCTTGTGCTTGTTTTGCTTTAGGGGAATAGATGATCTTTTCATAAGCGATCATCTTGATACCAGGTTCAACAAAGGTGACAGGGTTGCCTGTTAAAGTAATGGTATCCTGGGGAATATTATAAGTGGCCCGATCTGCATGAATTTTTCTTGGGGATTCTTCGATTACCACATGGCCCCAAACCTCTAATTGCTGAATAGCAATCTTTTTCTGCTCCCCTTTTGTAAAGTGAGCTTTCGCGTGATCCGCCTGTAATAGTTGATTCCCCCGCTTTACGACAATTTCCTGATGGGCTTCAATGGTTTGCTTGGCATCATCAATTTCCATTCCCCCTTTTGCGGAAATATCCACAACGGGTTTTTCATTTGATACGGCATTTAAGGAGAAGAACCCAAAAGCACATAACCCTATAAAACGAATCCTCATTTTGCCTCTCCTTCGTTAAAAACAACTCGGGATTTTCCCTTTAAGGAGAGTGTTTTTTTATTATGGTCCAGGGCAAAACCTTCACTCTTCCAGTCCCCATAAGGACTAGATCCATTGGTAGGATGCCCGCTATTAACGGTATTAGTTGCAAGGTCAACATCGGCCGCCTTTGTTTCAGCCTCATATCCCCCATTGTGGGCAATGGTAACACCTCCCGATAATTGAATTTTGCTGTTTTTATCCAAGTTTTCAATTTCTCCATGGGCTGCAGAAATATCAAAACTCTCCCCATCCTTTAGTTGCATGGCAGCGTCTACATGGTCTAGTTTCACAACTTCATTTTCCCCATGCTCTCCGGATTTTGCTGTGATGACATAGGGCCTCTTTTGTCCATCAACCCCTATATATCTAGGGTTTATAACCTTTTTTTCACGAATAGAATCTAAATCATATGGTTTGTAATCTTGCTCAGATGACAACGAGGGAGCCGTAAACTTTTCAATAACCCGTTTATATTCCTGACTTAAGAAAAGAATGCCAAACCCTGCTAAAACAATAATGATCAGAAAGAATTTTAAGCGCTTTGGCTTTTTGGCGTTATGTTTTGCAAGGGCTATGGTGGATTTTTTATGCATCTTTTTTCCAGGTTTTATGAGAGGCCAGCACGCAAACAATCATGGATATGCAATAACCCAATAGGTTTCTGATTTGAATCCACAATAAAGAGGCTGGTAATTTTCATTTCATTCATAATATTTAGGGCCTCGGCTGCTAATTTCTGAGGTGGGATCGTTTTGGGATTTGGGTGCATGACATCAGCCACTGTTTTCTTCAAAAGATCTGGGGACATATGACGTCTTAGGTCTCCGTCTGTTATGATTCCAACCAAAGATCCTTTTTGATCAATGATTCCAACGCATCCAAAACTATACTGAGTCATGGTAAGTAAAGCATCTGACATTGTTGATCCAAGGGCAATCAGCGGTAAATCTCCCTCTTGGTGCATAAGCTCCTGAACATGGAGTAATCCACGACCCAATTGTCCTCCGGGATGCAGGTATTTGTAGTCTTCAGGGCCGAATCCTTTTCGTTTTAAAACGGTCATTGCAAGAGCATCGCCCAAGGCCAACATCATGAGGCTAGAGGTCGTGGGGGCCAAACGATTGGGGCAGGATTCCTCAACATTTGGAAGAGTCAGCACAATATCAGAGGCCAG
Source organism: uncultured Hyphomicrobiales bacterium (assembly GCA_964402405.1). Taxonomy (GTDB): domain Bacteria; phylum Pseudomonadota; class Alphaproteobacteria; order UBA7879; family UBA7879; genus CAYOCE01. The sequence continues at coordinate 63,749 of CAYOCE010000001.1, forward strand.
GGCCAGGGCGCTTTTTGGTTTTTGGGTGATGGTAATAACAGGAATAGATCGCCTACGGGCATAAACTAAAATATCTGATAATTCCTTGGTTTCCCCAGAATTGGAAAGGGCAAGGACCACATCATTCAGGGTCAGCATTCCCATGTCTCCATGACTTGCCTCTGCCGCGTGAATGAATAAGGCAGGGGTGCCTGTGGACGCAAAAGTTGCCGCAATCTTGCGACCAATATGCCCACTTTTTCCAATACCTGTAACGGCAAGACGCGCCCCTGATTTTTCAATCAGCTGAATTGCTTGGATAAAAGAATCACCCAGGGTTTCTGAAAGGGCCAAAACCCCCTCGCATTCGACCCTTAAAACACGCCGAGCTTCCTCTAGAATTAATGATTTATCTTCCACATTATCCATATTTAATAATTAGCAGCCCAATTTAAATCATCACTGGGGAATAACCGATCAAAACCCATGTAATTAGGCGGAGGGGCATAGGTTTGCATGGAATCCAGATTATCATCATCCCCAACCGTTCCCAAAACTCGGTTAGGATCGGTCTCAGCAACGCTAACCTTTTCATACACAACTACTTTTTCCACGGTGGCTGGTTTCTTTTCTTCTTTCTGAGAAGCGCATCCAATCAAGGCCAACAATACCCCGATCCACATCCAATTTTGATATTTCATAGACATTTACTCCGTAACAACATTGACTTTTCAACCCTTCATCTTTCGAACTGTGGATCATTAAAGTTCGGGTACCTCGGGTTACGCATGTATGAAGAATACACTTGCGCCCCTCGGTCCCCCCTTTAATTTCCCACATTTCGAAATATTTTGGGTGAACTTTTCTATCACAGTTTTAACCTTACCCCTTTCAAGGGCTAGGTTTCAAGGGCAAAAT
>CAYOCE010000002.1:0-42420 GCA_964402405.1 uncultured Hyphomicrobiales bacterium
CCATGTGGCGCTACGCGCTACACCCCGGAAAGGATTGTAAATAAAGGGATTATGGAGTAAATCCTTAAATTTTTTTACTCCCCCAAAACACCTCGGAAATATTCCAACGCCTCGGGATTGGCCAAGGCCTCGGTATTCTTGACTGGGCGGCCATGGATGATGTCGCGGACGGCAAGTTCAACGATCTTGCCGCTTTTGGTGCGGGGGATGTCCGCTACGGTTAAGATTAAGGAAGGGACGTGACGAGGGGTGGTTTCTGCGCGAATCTTTTCCTTGATGCGGGCATTTAATTCAGGGGTTAGTTGTACCTCTTCTTGCAGCTTCACAAATAAGATGATCCGCACATCTCCCTTCCAATCCTGACCAATGGCCAGGCTTTCAACGACCTCTTCAATTTGCTCGACTTGACGATAAATTTCAGCGGTCCCGATTCGAACGCCTCCTGGATTTAGAACGGCGTCCGATCGGCCGTAGATGATGATGCCATCGTGTTCTGTGATCTCAGCAAAATCCCCATGGCACCACACATTGGGGAATCGGGCAAAGTAAGCGGCATGATATTTGGATCCATCGGGATCATTCCAAAACCCAAGAGGCCGGGAGGGGAAAGGCTTTGTGCACACAAGCTCGCCCTTTTCGCCAAATACAGGTTTGCCCTCTTCATTAAAGACTTGGACGGCCATTCCGAAGCCTCGTATTTGGATTTCCCCAGAATACACAGGGCCCATGGGATTTCCCAAAACGAAGCAAGAAATGATATCCGTCCCCCCGGAAATGGAGGCTAAACAAAGATTGTCTTTGATCTGTTTATACACATACTCAAAACTTTCTGAAACCAATGGCCCGCCTGTGGAGGCCATGGTGCGCAAGGCTTTTAGGTTATGGGTATTCTTAGGGCGTACCTTAAACTTTTTGATACCATCAATGTATTTAGCGCTGACCCCCATGAAGGTCATGCGTTCCTGGTCCGCATAGGTAAACAAAATATCCAACTGGGGATGCAAGGGCGAGCCATCAAATAACAACAACGTCGCCCCAGACGCCAAGGCCGAGATCTGCCAATTCCACATCATCCACCCACACGTGGTGAAATAAAACACTCGGTCCTTGGGATGAATATCGGAATGGAGTTGATGCTCCTTCAGATGTTGTAACAGCGTCCCACCCGCCCCATGGATAATGCATTTGGGCATCCCTGTGGTACCTGAGGAAAACATGATATACAGAGGATGATTAAATGGTAGTTGTATAAATTTGATATCCGTTGGCTGAAAATTTTGGATAAAATCATCCAAATGCTGGGCCTTATCAATAGAAGAAATATCCACGCATTTTTGTTGATAGGGGACAATCACGACCTTTTCAAGGCTGGGGAGTTTCTGTTGAATTTGGGAGATCTTTTCCAGGCAATCATTTTCTTTGCCTTTGTAAATATAGTGATCCACAGCAATAAAGAGTTTTGGTTCAATTTGTTGAAACCGATCCAACGCCCCTTGTACGCCAAAATCAGGCGAGCACGAGGACCAAATGCCCCCAAGGCTAGCCACCGCCAAGATCATCACAACTGTTTCTGGCATATTGGGCATCATAGCGGCCACTCGATCCCCCGGCTGGAGACCCATTTTCTTTAAGGCCTGGGCCACACGGGATACTTGGTCATACAGCTGGTTATGAGTCATGGACCGCTTGATTTTATCCTCGCACCAGAAAACGATGGCTTCCTCATCATTGCGCGTCCGCAATAAATTTTCTGCAAAGTTTAATTGGGCATCAGGGAAAAATTCAGCATGCTCTGTATTTTTGGGGTCTAGGAGAATTCTATCTCCTTTTTTGGACGCAATAACACCTGTGAAATCCCAGACCGTTTCCCAAAATTCATGCATATAATAAGTAGACCACTCATGAAGAGCAGCAGGCGTCGTGATACGCAAATCATAGCGCCCATTGGCAAAGTCCATGAATTGCTTGAGCTTAGTGGCGTTGATTTGGCTAATGGATGGGGCCCATAAAGGATTCGTTGATATCATCGGTACTCTCTTAGGTTACACAGGAAGCAGGTTATTTTTAATGGAAATCTACTATTTTTGCAAAGACAAAATGGTCTGAAGACTACTTTCGTCGGGGTGGGTTCGAAAGGGTTCTACAGCTACTTTTCTAAAGACAAAACACTTTTTAAATAATCTCCCAAGCATCTAATGCGCGCCACGTCTTTCAATTGCTTGGGATAGGAATAGTAGATTTTAACCCCGGGTCCTTCGAAGTCTGGCAAAATACGAACTAATTTTTTAGAATGCTTAACAGCAGGATATTCGTCAGAGATGGCACAGATGCCCAACCCGGCTTCGGCCATTGCCAACAATCCAGCCCCCGTCGTGATTCGCAAAAAAGGCGTTCTAATTTGGGTGGGCCTACCTGCATACAAAATCCAATTTACATTACCATAGGGTTGTATGTAGTCCTCACTATAGGTAATTAACCGATGATGATCTAAATCCGCAGGTTTTTTTGGGTATCCATATTTTTCTAAATATTCAGGGCTGGCAAATGCCTTTGGTTTAAAAGTTAATAGATATTCTTGCATTAAGTCATCTTGATGAAGAACAAGAGGATGAATAGATACATCTGCTTGGCGCGCTGTTAAGTCTAAATCTTCGTCCTTCGCTACAATCTTAAGGCGCATATCAGGATATTTTTCAAAAAAACCATTCATATAATAGGGCAACCACATTGTTGCCAAAGAAGGGGTTGTTGCAATGGTCAATAATCCCTTTGGATCCGTAGCCCCGTTCTCTAATAATTGAGTGATGTTTTTTGCCTCGGCCGCCATACGCTGAGCGATTTTAAAAAGGGCTTGCCCTTCTTGAGTTAGATCCAACCCCCGAATCGTTCGATAAAATAATTTAGTCTTGAGATCATATTCAAGTTGCATAATAGAACGACTCAGCGCCGATTGGGTAATATTCAACTCCTCGGCAGCTCGTGTGAAGCTGCCAACCATTGCCACGTTATAAAATGTTTTTATCTTTTCCCAATTCACCATTATTACCTCTTTAATTTCTATCAATTTTATCTGGGTTCTTGCCTAAAGGAAAGAGCTTATTCTATTGATTATAATTTTTCTATGAAGTAATATTCCAAATAATTCCCAGAATGGAGGATAGAAATGCGCACAAATCCTAGAAATTCTATCAATAATGGCGATAAGAAATCAGGAATATCAATGTCCATTTACAGGGGTTTTTCGCTTCCAGGATCTCTAGATTTAGAGATAGTTGAATACGTTCTACCAGTAGTTTCTCCTCAAACTCCTAAAATCTCCCTTTCTTATGGGGTACATGAAACAGAATTTGGCTCTCTTTTAATCCTAAGTACGAACAATACCCTTGCCGGACTCTATTTTTGTGACAGAATTTCTTTAGACAATATTAGGGATCTTGTTGCCCCTAACTTTAAATCTCTGGATTTAATCTTTGATCCCTCTAAAACAGAGTCCCTTTTAGAAAAAATATTGGCTAATAGACCTGTTCCGATTACATTAATAGGCAGTCTTTTTGAAATTTCTGTGTGGAAGATGCTTCTTCAAATACCCAAAGGATACGTCACTTCCTATCAAGAAATCGCCATGGCCATTGGCAAGCCAAAGGCAGTAAGGGCGGTGGCTAGCGCCATCGGAAGAAACCCCATTTCATTGGTCGTTCCATGTCATCGTGTGATTAGATCCAATGGAAATATGGGGGGGTATAGATTTGGTTTAAATAAAAAGCTTGAATTACTACAAAAAGAAGTGTTATATAAGCAGCACAATTTTAAAACTTATTTAAAACTTAAGGATATGGATATACAGATGATTAAGAAAACATTATTAACTAGTTCTTTATTTTTGGCTTTGAATACAATGGCGGACAGTCCAGCGATTGTGGAGAAGGCCCCCCTTACAGCAACGGAATCCCAAAATGCTGAATTTATAGACGAGGATCCCGAGGATCATGAACCCGTGTGCCTATTTGCCCCCTGCAATACGCCTTCCGGATTTTTCTTCACCGCCAACGTGGGCATGACTTCGTTTAATCAGAAGGCAGAGTTTCAGTATGGGGGGGAGGCGGGACATCCTCTTAGTATGTATAATATAGGCCTAAAGTCCAAAGAAGCTTCTTTTATTGGGGTAGGTTTTGGATACTTATGGGATATTAATAAATTTGCTACAACTATTGAGTACTCATTTCAGATAGATACATTAAAGGCAAAATATCTAGCATATCCTACGCCTTATCCTTTTACTCTAGGTGATGCAAGTGATCATGTCTTCTCCAAAAAATCTTCCCATAACCTCAGTTGGACTATTGGGTATCGAATATTTAATGCATACACTCCCTATGTTGGTGTAGGTATGTCCAGAGCTCAATTTGGATACTACTATAACCATCTGTCTGGTCCTAACACCGTTACACAGAAAGTACAAAAGTATATATGGGGAAATGTGTTTCTGGCAGGGTTACGAGTGGCCCTCACCGATCATGTTCATCTAAAGATAGAATATCAGCTGCAAAATTTCCCCAAATGGAACACAGGAGAAATAAATCCTAAATGGACTGCTGCACGACCCATTAACGTTGTTCAACTTAAACCCAAATTTCAAACCCTCCTATTTGGGGTGAGTTATAAGTTTTAATTTTAGGGTGCTATCCTCACGAAAGTGGTCGTTAGACTACCTCGCTTCCTCTTGAACCACCCCGGCGGAAGCCGGGGTTTAAGAGAGTGGATAGGACAGTAAAGACCTACAAAATACAATCGCTGTATGGACCCCGGCTTTCGCCGGGGTGGTCGAAAGCGGCACCCACAATCAACCATCCCCGCAGGTGAAAAAACCTAAGGAACCACCCCGACGAAAGTCGGGGTCCAAGAGAGTGGATGGCAGTCAATGCTTAGAAAGTACAATTCCTGTATGGCCCCCAGCTTTTGCAAGGATGGTCTGAAGACCAAAAATAAAAAAACTAAAGGAGATAAAAGATGATGAAATTTTTGAAAACCAGCATGGTTGTTTTACTAAGTACATGTCTTGTGTTAAACTCTATACCTGTATATGGGATGTATGATTCGGCATCAGATGAATATCTAGATGGTATGTTTCAGTCTTTTAATCTTTCTGTTCCTGTTGGTATAACTATGCAGGTTAGGCGTAGCGCATTAAATGGTGCATCGAAGCTACAAGCAGGAGCAGCGGATCCTTCTTCAAGATTTGAAATTGCTGCATATACTTTAAATTTTGCGCAAGATGTTGTCGCTCGGCCTCTAGAACGAGACGCTACCTTAGAACAACAAAGGCTACAGACAGCGTTAGATGCAGAAACAGCAGAAAAGAGAGCTGCAGCGGCTCGTCTTCTTGCGCTGGAGAATGAAGTTACGCGATTAACCGGTGCATTGAAGGCATCAGAAGACAAACTACGCGACTTAAACACAAACGTGATCCCTCAGTTGAGAACTGATATTGTACGATTGGGTAACGAGAAACAGCAGGAAACAGACAAACTTCCCCCCATTATTCAATTACTGGATGCGGCAACCAAAGAAAAGACTCGCTTAGAACAAATAATCCCTCAGCTAACTGCTGAGAGGGACGATGCAGTAACTGCAGAAAAGCAGGCACGCCTTAAAATTGGGGTGCTGAAGCGGAAAAATAAGCAATTGGAAGAAAATGCACGGTTAATTGTCGATCAGACTGCAGATTTAGACGCCATAACGAAAGAAAGAGATGATCTTGCTGTTGGAAAGAGTCGCCTAGAAACTGACAACACAGCTCTTTCCGCTGCAAAGCAGGCGGCAGAAGCTGAGAATACAAGGCTTCAAAATTTAGAGCAAGACCTTAGAGATCAGCTGCAGGAAATTACAAAAAAGCATGGGGATTTAATAACAGAGCGTGCTGAATTACGGAAACAACATGATGATGAGGTTGCAAAATTAGAAGCAGATCATGCTGTGCAGGTTGCCCAAATAGCAGCTGAAAAAGCTGACGCCCTAAGAGATCTTCAAGAAAAACACACGGCAGAAGTTGCTCGTCTTAATAATACCCATCAAGAAGAATTAAGGAAATTAAGAGAGGCTTATGCTCAGCAAATAAGGGCATTAGGCGATGATCAAGCAGTAGAGCGCACACGTTTAGAAACACAGTTTAAAACTCAAACACAACAGCTTCAGCACCAACAGACTCAAGCAGTAGCTGATTTGAATGCTACGCACGCAGATGCTCTAACACAGAAAGATGATGTACATACTCAGGCAGTTCACCGGTTACAGGATGACCATGCAAGAATAATGAGGGAAAAAGAGGACGAATATCAACAACAGATTGTAGCCATTCGAGAAGAATTGAGAGTGGTGAAAAATACTGAAGTTCAATTAAAATTAGATATCGCTCAACTAGAGAAGGAAAAATCAGATTTAAGCAGGGAGATGCAAAGGTTGCAAGATGAACATGCGCAAACTCTGTTTAGAGTAGCGGCTGATCATAAAGCACAACTTGAAGCCCTTGAACAAGTAACTCGTGAACAAGTTGCTGTTGTCCAGAAAGAACTTGCTGATGCAAGAGCCGCATTTGAGGGAGAAAATAAAGTACTTGCAGATCAATTAAGCTCTTTGCAAGCTCAGCATGATATTAAACTTGCTGAGATTGATTCAATAAATGCGCAGTTGAAAAAACTGCAACAAGATATTGGCACAAAAACAAGCGAGTTAGAGACACAAAAAGCATCTTTAAAGACTGAAAAATCCCAAAAAGAAGAAGCTCTTGCACAGTTAGAAAAGAAAAAAGCAGAATTTGAACTTTTGAAAAAATTTGCAGAAGAAAATATAGGAGAACTGAGAAAAGCAAAAGACGAGACCAACAAAAAGGTAGTTACCCTGGGGAGGATATTTTCTTCAAGTAAAGAAGATCTTGAATCTAGGATGAAAGCACTGAGCGATCAATATAGCCAGAAAGCACTTGCTGAGCAGATAAAACATGAAAGAGCTTTAGATGAGGCACACCAGGGGTATGAGCAAAGGGTAAGAGACCTTGAGGATCAACAAAAACTAGAAATCAAAAAACTAGAAGATGCTGCAGCAGCTAGCTTACGTGAATTTGGGAAACTTCTTACACAAGGAGAGCATAGACTACGTGATATTGAAGATCAAAGAGGGCAACAGATTCAAGTCTTAGAAGCAAGGTTACAGCAAGATGCCCAAGCCCATGCAAGAGAGTTGGCTGCTAAGCAAGCAGCATATGATGCCCAAAGTACCGAGGCTCTACAAGGATATATGGATGGATTGGAAAAAGTTCGCCAAGCGGCGCATGAAGCTTCAGAAAAGCACACACAAGAATTAGCCTCCTATACTAGAATGGACTATCACCAAGCGCAGATGGCAGAAATGCGGATGCAGTTAGAAAGGGATAAAGCAGAGGCACTAGGTGCTTTAGCGACAACAAAAGACGTCCAAATACACCGTGTGCAGGAACAGTTAACTCAAAGAGAAACAGAAAATACTCATCTAGCTCGGGCAGTGGCAGATTTGAAAACTCAAAATGGGGGTTTAACAGATAATAATGGTCAATTGAGAGCAAGGCTTGCTACGGAAGAAGAGGAGAAAAGAAAAGCCCTTGATCAAGTTGCTGCACTGTCAGCAGAACTAGAAAAAGCACGCCAAGCATTAACTGCGACACAAACAGAGTTGGGACTTGTGAAAGAAGAAAACAAACGCCTATCTGCAGACAACCAGAGAATGGTGGATGAGATTGCAGATCTGAAAAATAGGCTTGAAACGGCGCTTAAGGAAACAGCAGATCTTGTTGATCAAATGAAAGCCTTAAAATTAGCACATGAAAAATCTCTGGCTGAAGAGCAAGAAAAATACGCACGTAAAGAGCAATCCTTAATAGATGCTCAAACAGCGTATATTGCCGAATTAACATCTCAGCATCAACAGCAGATGTTAGAACAAAAGACAGCTTTTGAGGAGCAAATGCGAGGTAAGCAAGATACGCTTCAAAGATTACAGGGAGACCTAAGCCAACAGAAACAGACTTTTGTTGAAACAGAATCTGTATTTCGTCAACAGTATAATACACTTGAGAGCACAGCAGAGAAAGAAAAGGTGGAACTACGTAGTCAAATGGCAGCTCTTCAGGAAAAATTTGATACAGAAAATCAAAGTGTACAAAAAACAATGGCTTCAGTTAAAGCTGATATGAGCCAATTGAAAATTGAATATGCTCAGAAAGAAGAACTTCTTAAATCTCAATCTGAGGCTGAGATTAAAAAGATTCAAGCAGAAAATGCAAAAAGACTTGAGGCACAACAATTAGCGCATCAATTAGAAATAACAAGGATTCAAGAGCAACATGAACGCGCAATGAGTGCCCTACGATCAGAGCTACAAGCAGCAGAACAGAAATTTGCCGAAGAAAAATCTGTGTTAGAACAGAAGAATGCAGACTTAATGTCAGAGACGGCAAAACTTGGGGATCAAGAAACAGTCCTTAGAGAATCTATTGATGCGTTAAAGGCGGAGTATAGCCAGGATAAGCTTCGCTTAGAGCAAGAATATAAGAGTGCCATGGAAGATGCACTATTAAAACAACGGGAAAAATTTAGAAAAGAAGTAGATCAAAAATTTGCACAATTGGAAGAACATCATGCGCAGATGGATCAACGTTCAAATGACGCTTTGGGAGCTTTAGAAGCTAGGATAGACAGCCTTACAAGGCAGCTAACAACAGAGAGAAAAACAACAGACGCTCTACGTGAAGCTCAAACAGCACTTCATAGCCTTAGAGCTCAAACTAAGGCAGAAGAAGCGAGGCGCAGTCAGCAGCTTCAAGAAAGAAGTGCAGAATTAGAGGCTGCACAAGTTAAATTAAGAAAGATGGAACGTGAAGTAAGAGATGTAAGAGAGACAAAACAAAAGCTATTGGAGCTTCAGCAGAAAGATAAAGAGCTGCGTGCAATGCTAGCCCAATATATGGGATTAGAGGAAAGTGCAAACCTAAAAGCACTCCAGGCTAAATTTAGGCAAGATCAGCTGGCAGGACGATTGAAAGAAGTTGCATTAGAATCAGATAGACATAAAGGAACCATTGAGACCCTATTGAGAGATTATGGGAAATCTATCGGTATGGTTACAGAACAAATGAAGGCTCTGGGGCAAAAAGTGGATAAGGCACAGTCCCTTGTACCGGCTACAAAACGAGAGGGAATACAAAAATTACCTGGAACTCTTGCAGAGTTTATGGAATTTTGTGGAACTACCAAGGCTAACTTCGAGAGTTTGTTTAGAGCATTTACCTCCCTTTATGAGGAACAAAGAGGTTATGCACGAACCACGTCCTCCTCCAGATCGGCTACACCATCATCAGCCAGAGGTGGGCCAACACCTCCATTGTCAGCGAGAAGCGATGCATCTGCCTCTAGAAGAGGGGATACTCCATTCGAGGATGCCCAATCCATGTCCTCTGTTGGAGGATTTTCTGACACGGGCCAGGATGCAGCGCATCAGGAAGAATTAGTAACTTTGCGGGCACTTCATGACCAGGAAATGGAAGCGCTTAGGATTGAACATGAGCAAGAGCAAGGTAAGTTATACAGGGACTATCAAATCCAACTCCAACGCTTGCAAGGAGACCTTGCTTTTGCTGAGAGCGAAAGGGGTCGATTAGAAGAGGAAGTTGCAGAGCTCCGCTATAAATTTTCAGAACTAGAACAACAACATAATGCCCTCCTTGAAGAAAACGAGGATTTTAGAGGGGTTGCTCAATTCACTGGAAGAAGCCCTGTATTCGCAAGAGGGTATAGGGGTAGTATGCCTAAGGTAGGTCCTAATATAGATGAGCTGAAGCGAACATTAGAGAATTTAAGGTACACAGAACGGATGCTAGAGGATCAATTGGAAAGCACACCCGGTACAGCCCCTATAGGCGCTTTCCTTGCTGGATTCCAACAAAGTTTTAATGAAATAGCTTCTAGCTCTCTAACTGATATACTGTTTAAGACTAGAGTTGAAGTGTGTTTAGATGCACTCAAAGGATCTTTGACTGGACTCTATTTAGGTCTATATGGTGCAGGACAATTTCAACGTATGCTTGGCGCTGTACAAGAACGAAAGAAACTGGTGCAAGAGCAAATTGATCAGCTCTTAGAGCAAGAACAACAGCAACAGGGATCTCCAGTATCAGCAAGGCACCGCTCTTCAAATACAGGTGGGGGGGTAACTATGGAGAGGATAGAGGAGAGCAAGAAAATAGTGGGCGGATCTCATCCAGCGTTAGTAGATTATACGGATGCTCTAGAACATGCAGTGGTTGGAATGTTCAAATTTATCACGGAGGTAAATGCCCTTCTGGGAAGGACACAAGCAAGACTTGGGGAAATTAATTTAGTAAAAGAATTAACTACACCTCGATTTTCTTCAAGTACTTTAAGTATGAGAACTCCCACATCTGTACGAAAAAGAGTGGCAAAGGCGCAAAGCTTACAAGATGAACTAATGCAGGCCATGAATGGTATTGAAAGTGAACCGATTATAGAGGGTAATGAGGAGGAAGAGGATGGTAAAACACTAGCGTACAATATCGTTTCTCATTACGACGTCCTTGCTCAACAATTAGATGGAAGAGGTGTAACAGATTTGCTATCTGCTCTAAGAATAAGAATAGCAGGCACAAATACAGCGCAGGCAATGCAATACCAATTAGCGATAGATAGTTTGGAAGGGAAAATCAAACAATTAACAGCAGATGGAAGAACAGTTTTAGAAGCACTTCATAGCAAGAATCCTCTAGAGAATTCAATTGTGGCGGCTTTAGTTGTAGAGAAGGCCCAATCTATAGCCACTGCTTTAGTTGGAGAGATTGAGCGTGAGAGAGATGAAGCTTACAGAAAAACATTAGAAGAAAAACCTGAGGGTGCTCCGTCAGCGGCAGCAACTTTAGATCACAGGGTAGACAGTGCAGAGATGCTTCTTGCTTTGAACATCAATACAGCATGGGTAGAGCATATGAATAGATATGCGGCAAATATGAGAAGATTACAGGAGAGAATGGGATTGTCGCTTCAAGAGTGGTTGCAAGAGAACCAAGCAGATTCCTCTGATCCCATGACTCTTACTAAAAAATGGATAAAATGTGCATTAGGAATAGCAATGGATGCAGACTTAGGAGAGGGCTTAGAAAACTTTTTACTGGGTGTGCAGAAAAGGCAATTTGGCATGATACTTGAGGATCTGGAGGCTTTAGTAACAAATATCCAAACTGTCCACAACCGTTATAAAGAGCCGGTTGATGATAGGTCTCCTCTAGCGAGTGCTCAAGAAAGTACTCCTTTAACAAAGAAGGGGGCAAATGCAGTCATGAGTCCTTATGTAAATGAATATCATTACCCAGTTCTTGCACAGGATTTCAGAGAAAGACTTCTTAAGGAAGCAGAAGATCTTTCAGACCTTTTTAATGAGAATGTCAGGCAAAGGCAGGGAGAAATCGAAAATATTTTAGAACTTGAAGCTTCCAATGTTTCTTTCTATCAAAATGTGCGAACAGTTCTTCCTTATCTGACCATATACCAACGCGAAACCTTGGGTATGGCTCGAAGGTGTAAACCTACCATTGTAGTACCAGTGCCTTCTCCAGCACCTTTCATGGGTTTAACATTAACACGGCCTACCCCTCCTGTTAATTCTGGGATGCCACGTGAAGTTACAGATCTTTTAGGGGGCCCAGATAGCACAAATCTTTTATCTGCCTTATCTGCCGCCCAAGCAACCCCGGGAGGTGAATCGTCTAGCAGCTCTAGTAACCCTAATTTGCAGCAATATCCTGCAGAAGTGCGTGCTGCTATAGATGCGGCGAAACCACTTTCTGCAGAAGAACTCGCAGCCATAGAGAATGTACAGGCTGTTTTAACGCCAACAGCTCATGAAGAAGATGAGGGAGAAGACCCTGAGTATATTTTGGATGAGGAGGGTGGGGACGATGAAAGTGAGGATGAGGGTGAAGAAACTCGGGGAGATATGAGTAGGCGCCCTTCAGCACCTCAGATACCCCTTCTGAATTTATCCGGCACCTCGGCAGCTGCTGGTCGCTTAGGTCCCCGCAGAAGCTTGATGGGTGATTTAGAAAGCCCCCGTGATCCTGCAGCTTCCATGTCCCATAGTACGGGAATGGATTCTAGCTTCGGGATGGCCGCTAGCGTGATTGTGATGCCAGCAGAGGTGCAAATACCGAAGCCAGTAGATCGATCTTCTCCTCCCACTCAAGAAAATGCATCTACACCAAGAAAAATAGATAATTCTCATCATCGACGACGTGGGTCTCTAAATATTCCTAGTGAGCTGATGGTTCTAGGCGGAGATATATCTGGCTCTAACGAAAATGGAGGAGGACTTCCTACCTCTACCCATAGTTCTCCAGGGAAACCCTCTCCTGGAGGTATCCCTAGCTATCTTAAATCTACTACGAGTTCCGCTGGGAAAAGGGTGACAAACCATTCTTCTGATAGGGGTAATTCGAGTGGTCCCAATTCCTCCAGTAATTCTGGTGGCTCTAGCGCAAGGCGTGTGTTAACCTCCATCAACTCACCAAGGCAATAACTAAAGCGCTTAAGACCCCCCTCTTAAAAATATTTTTAAGGGGGGTTTTTTGTTGGGTATTTTCCTCCCCCATCTTGTGTGGTAAGGTGGCAATCTGACCCTAAACAACATGGACCTATCGATGAATATAGCTAACCTTATTACCCTATTGCGATTAATGGCGGTGCCTTTTTTGATTTTCTTTATGGTGCAGAATTTCTATGCTGCAGCATTTTGGATTTTTGTAGGGGCAAGTCTTTCAGATGCCTTGGATGGATATTTAGCCCGCCGGTTTCAGATGGAAACAACCTTAGGAAAATATCTGGATCCCTTAGCGGACAAAGCTTTGGTGATGAGTGCCTATATCATATTAGGGATTCAAAACGCGCTACCCTTGGCGCTGGTGATCATCGTCATTGCCCGGGATGTGTTGATTATGATGGGGGTATTGTATTTAAAAGTATCTAAAAAAACGTTTCAGATGCAGCCCTGTTATATTAGTAAGCTTAACACGATTTTGCAAATGGCGCTGGTTGTCTTAGCGTTGGAAAGCCTTGCGCTCCCGGCACCTATACCTGAGATACCCCTCCATTTCATCATTGTAGGTGTGTTTATGACAACCCTATTATCAGCTCTCTCGTATTCTGTGGATTTATATCGAGCAACCAAGAAAAATGGATAAAAAACAACTGACCTTTGGATTCCCCCACACCCCCAGTTACGGACCCCAGGATTTTGCCCTGTTTTCCAGCAATCAAGATGCGTACCGATGGATTGAATCTTTTCCCAACTGGAATGTTCCAGGTCTTGTTTTGGTGGGACCCACAGGATCAGGAAAAACTCACTTAACCCATGTACTACAGGAAAAATCTGGGGGACAGATTATCCAGTTTGCTGACCTAAGTGAATCCCTATTGGAAACCCTAGAATCATTGCCCAAGGTCATTATTATCGAAAATTGCAATACGTGGGATCGCACGCGGGAAGTGATCCTCTTTCATCTGTATAATCACCTAATCAAGCATCAGGGTCTTTTGGTTTTAACCTCTGTGCATCCTGTTAATCACTGGTCTTTGAAGCTCCCCGATTTTCAATCTCGCGTTAAAACCTTGGCTGAGGTAACGATCGGGGAACCTGAAGATGAATTATTGTTAGCTATCCTTATCAAGCGATTTGCTGATCATCAAATCAAAGTAGATTTCAAAATTGCCGAATTTTTGATCAAGCGCCTTCCTAGGACCTATGGAGAATTTCACCAGGTGATTGATCTGATATTAGAAAAAAACCTGGAGCAAAAAAAGGGGATCACGATCCCCTTTTTAAAAAATGTTTTGCCGGGGTTAAAGGAGGAGTCCCTATGAAGATTGCTACCTGGAACGTGAATTCAATTAGAACAAGACTGGAGCATGTGGAAATGTGGATCAAGTCTCACAATCCTGATGTACTGCTGCTGCAGGAGATCAAGGCGATGGAGGCAACATTTCCTTTTGAGGCCTTAGAGGACCTGGGATACAACATCAAAATCCATGGGCAAAAATCCTATAATGGCGTGGCGATTTTATCCAAACGACTCTTGGAGGATGTGACTTTAGGGTTTCCCGGAAATGAGGATGATCCGGGGGCAAGGTATATTGAGGCCGTGACGGGAAACGTCCGCGTAGTCTCTGTCTATGTACCCAATGGCCAGGATGTGACCTCCGACAAATATCCGTATAAGTTAACGTTTTTAAATCGTCTGCGGGATCATTTGAAAACCCTGCTAACCTATCAAGAAATGTTGGTCGTTGGCGGGGATTACAACATCGCCCCCATGGATATGGATATTTATGACACGGCGCCCTATCGGGATCATATATTTATCACACCCCCAGAACGTTCAGCATTTCGCGAGATTTTAAATTTGGGCATGGTGGATGCCTACCGTGTCTTACATCCAGACTTACCTGGATACACCTGGTGGGATTATCGCCAGGGATCCTTTCCAAAGAATGAGGGCTTAAGAATTGATCATTTGTTGCTTTCTTCCCAAGCAGCGGATGCCCTTACAGAATGTGATGTAGATGTTACGCCCCGAGGCTATGAACGTCCCTCCGATCATGCGCCTTTGTGGTGTAGGGTAAACGGATAGGTTGCTATAGAATTAAGGGCTTGCCTTCTTTTAAAACCGCTATTGCTTGGGCGGTATAATTTCCGTGATCATCATGTAAGATTAACCCTGGCCCCATTTTGGTGGGGGAGGAAACACCCTTACGCACACAGATCAACATCCTTTTTGCGGGGTCGTTAGGTTTTGGCCATAGGGGATACAGGGTCAATCCGCCGACCTTCTTTTGCATAAGCAGTCCAATTAATTGTTCCACATGCTCGGTTGGGTAAATGAACACCATATGGCCTCGAGGCTTTGTCATCTTGAAACAAAAATCAACCCAAGTACTTAGGTCGCCCTGAATTTGGGCACGACTGGTAGAGCGTTGTTCACCTGCGGCCACATCATGATTTTCCAAATTATAATAGGGGGGATTGGCTGCCACCCAATCAAAAGAGTTTGCCGTAATATTTACCGGAAGTTTCTTTCGGATATCATGATGAATAAACTTAACCTGATCATCGAGTCCATTTTCCATAGCATTTTGATTGGCAAGAGTCACCAGATCTTGCTGAAACTCAAGGCCAATAACATGAGCCCCAGAAACACGTCTTGCAACACACAATCCTACAGTTCCCACGCCACATCCCACATCCAACACACGATCCCCTGGCTTTGCATTGATCGCAGCACTCAGCAGCACCGTATCGCTTCCTGCCCGGTACCCAACCTTAGGTTGATGGATTTTAAGGGCGCCGCCTAAAAATAAATCTTGTGTCAATTCTTGCATAAAGTATCAATACCCCTTAGGGTATAAAGCATCAAGGAATTTTTAATTATGTCTGCAACAGCTGTCCTAAAACCCTCATTTGATTCGCCTTTTGCTCAGGCCCAATCCCTATTGGCTGCAGAACTTAGAGCTGTTGATTCATTGATTATTGAAAAATTAAATGGTCAAAGTATCCTGATTCCAAAAGTGAGTAGCCATATTATTAGCGCGGGCGGCAAGCGCCTACGGCCTATGTTGACATTATTATCAGCCAAATTATGCGGATACCAAAATGGGCAGAGACACATCGAACTTGCTACCTGTATTGAGTTCATTCACACAGCAACGTTGCTCCATGACGATGTGATTGACGATAGTGATCAACGACGCGGAAAACCAACTGCTCATATGATTTGGGGAAACAATGCCAGCATTTTGGTAGGGGATTTTCTATTCAGCAAAGCTTTCGAGTTGATGGTGGAGGATGGATCTTTGGAGGTCCTAAAAACCCTTTCTCAAGCCGCCACCAAAATTGCTCAGGGGGAAATACTACAGCTAGAACTGAATGCCAACCTTAAGGCCACGACCGATGATTATATAACGGTGATTGCCTCTAAAACAGCAGCCCTATTTGAGGCGGCCATCAGCATTGGGGGCATTATGACAGATCGGTCTGATGCGGAAATCCACGCACTTCGTCAGTATGGATATTACCTGGGATTGATTTTTCAGTTGGTGGATGATTTATTGGATTATACCTCCACGGAAAAGCAGCTGGGAAAACCTGTGGGCGGTGATTTTCACGAGGGGAAATTAACCCTGCCGGTGATTTTGGCCCTTTCTAAAGCAACCCTACCCGAGTATGCTTTTTGGCAGAAGACCCTGGCGAATCAGGATCAGCAACCTGGGGACTTTGAAGGAGCCGTTGAAATTTTAAAGGCACATCATATTCAAAAAGATATGGATGCTTATACGGACCAATGGGCCCGCGCGGCCCAAGAATCTTTGGCTATATTTCCAGAGAGTTTTGAAAAGTCTTTGTTAATAGAAATGGTTAATTTTTCAAGGGGTAGGGTTTTTTAAAGGAGGCTAAACATGCAGACAAAAATGATTAAGGGAATCGAAGAAATCGCTAATCACTATGACGCCTTTATCTTAGATTTGGTGGGGGTGATTCATAATGGAAAAAACTTGTTTCCCCAGGTACTAAAGTGCCTAGACTCTTTAGAAAGTCAGGAGAAGCATGTTTACTTTTTATCCAACATGCCAAGGCCCGGAACAACCACCATTGAAATGGTTGGAAAGATGGGGTTGGAAATCGAAACGGATAAAATCCTAACCTCGGGGGATGCCGTTCGACATCAATTGGTTCATCGAGAGGATGAGATCTTTAAAAACCTGGGACACAAATTTTACCAACTGGGTGCCGAAAAAAATAAGGATATTCTGAAGGGACTGGACGTTCATGTGGTGCCAACTATGGAAGAAGCGGATTTTATTTTGCTGACCTATTTTGCTGACCCTGAAGAAGGGGATGATATCTGTGATGTGGAGTTGAAAAAAGGGATTGAATTAGGACTGCCTATGGTGTGCACCAATCCAGATGTATTTGCCATGCATGGGGGGCATACGCGCAGAACAGCGGGCTTTTTCGCCAAACGTTATGAGGATATGGGAGGCACGGTTCATTATTATGGCAAGCCCCATTCGCCTATTTACGCCATGATCTTTCAAGATCTAGCCAAGGCAGGCATTACAGACCTTCATCGTATGGTGATGGTGGGGGATACGCTGGAAATGGATATTCTCGGGGCCTATAATGCCGGGATTGATTCAGTTCTGACCCTATCAGGAAATACAGGTCATGAATTGCAAGGTAAAGCAGATCTGCCATCCTTAGAAAAATTTTGCCAAGAAAAAGGACTCCCCATGCCCACGTGGGTGGTAGATGAGTTTAGGTATTGATTTTTAAAGGCATTTACAAGCTACCCTGAAAATTACAACCCTGACTTGTAATTTTCAGGGTTTTTTGATAACTCTTCATTCTGACCATTTTATATCCTTCCTAACCACCCCGTTGAAAAACGGGGTCCAAGAGAGAGAATAGTATTCAAGGTCTTGCCCGCGTTAGCGCACCTGGACCCCGGCTTCCGCCGGGGTGGTTGTAATGGAGTAATTTAAAAAGACATGATAAAAGACCTCATTCACAAACTAGAGCTATCCTTGCTAGAGCCAACACTAAGGCATTCTGCAGAGCATCTAAATAGGATGCTGGCTGATGAATTTATAGAATTTGGAAGTTCAGGGAGGATTTATACCAAGAAGGATATGTTGGAACATTTGCCTCTTGAGGCTTCGAAAATATTTATTGTTGAGGATTTTAAAATATTAGAATTATCTGATAAGGTGATTCTCGCCACTTATAAAGCCACTATTGATGACCAGTGTTCTATAAGATCCTCGATTTGGAAGCTTTATGGGGACGTATGGCAGATGGTTTTTCACCAAGGAACAAAATATTAGGAGAATACAAATGACCAATCACACAAAAGTTTTCATCATCGGCGCGGGGCCGGCGGGATATACGGCTGCGATTTATGCGGCGCGCGCTGGACTTAGCCCTATGCAGGCCTTGGGCATGAGCCCAGGGGGGCAATTGATGGTCACGACTGATGTGGAAAACTATCCCGGATTTGCGGATCCTATCCAAGGCCCGTGGTTGATGGATCAAATGCAGAAACAGGCGGAAAACATGGGGGTTCAGTTTGTCCATGATATTGTAACGGACTTGGATTTATCCAAGCGTCCTTTTGTGATGAAAACCGATGGGGGCGAAACCTATACATCTGATGTAGTGATCATCTCCACAGGGGCTGAGGCCAAATGGTTGGGGATTGAGAGCGAAAAGAAATTCATGGGATACGGCGTATCGGCCTGTGCCACTTGTGATGGATTTTTCTTCAGGAATCAACGGGTTATTGTTGTGGGGGGCGGAAATGCAGCGGTAGAGGAAGCCCTCTATATGACCAATCACGCCTCCCACGTGACGTTAGTCCATCGGCGCGACACCTTACGTTCAGAAAAGATTTTGCAGGATCGTTTGTTCGCCCATCCCAAGATTGATGTGATTTGGAACCATGAAATTGACGAGATTTTAGGAGAAGAGAATCCCAAAAAGGTGACAAGTGTCCGACTAAAAAACACCAAGGATGGCACGGTTATGACCAAGGAAATCGACGGCATCTTTGTAGCGATCGGTCATACGCCCAAAACAGATTTGGTAAAAGGTCAATTGGATCTGGATGAAACCGGGTATTTAATAACAATCCCTGGTACCACGAAAACCAAGATCCCCGGTGTTTTTGCGGCAGGGGATGTACAAGATAAAGTATACCGCCAAGCGGTAACGGCTGCAGGACAAGGCTGCATGGCAGCACTCGAAGCGTTGCACTATTTGCAGGGGATGTCTTGACGATACAAAAAATTCGGCTAATATGGAATTAGATTCCATTTTTGCCGAAGGACAGAAAATGCTTCATAAGAAAAGAACGCTATCATCTACAATCAAGCAAGTTTCTTCTACGTTTTCAGTTTTGCTTTTAACGGGACCACGTCAAGTTGGAAAGACCACTCTTTTGGAGGATTGTACGGAAAGTAGTCGAAACTATGTTAGTTTAGATGATTTAGACCAAAGAGCCTTAGCCCAAACAGATCCTGTACTTTTTTTACAAACACACAAACCCCCTTTAATCATCGATGAAGTTCAATATGCCCCTCAGCTTTTTAGCGTCATTAAAATGATGGTTGATAAGAATAAACAGCCTGGTTTATTTTGGTTAACAGGATCTCAGAAGTTTCATCTTATGGAAGGTATATCTGAAACCCTAGCAGGGCGTGTTGCTATTCTTGATCTTCTTGGCCTCTCACAAGCAGAAATTCAAAACCGTAGTAACACCATAATTCCCTTCTTGCCCACACTGGAGTGGATCACTCATGCACGTTCTCAAGAGAAAAATTCTATGGACTTAGAGAAGGTTTATTTTAATATATGGCGGGGCAGCTTTCCCAAAATAGTGCTAAATGAAAATGTTTCACGCGATATTTTTTATAGTTCTTACATTCAAACCTATATCCAACGAGATGTGCGTGCGTTGATACGTGTGAGTGATGAAATGACCTTTTCCCGATTTCTAGGAGCAACTGCAGCTAGAACAGGTCAATTAATTAACTATGCTGACCTTGCACGTGATGTGGATGTTGATCAAAAAACGATCAAGTCTTGGATTTCTATCCTTGAAACATCTGGGCTTATTTATTTATTGCAGCCATATCACAATAATGTAACAAATCGACTAATCAAGGCGCCAAAACTTTATTTTTTAGATACAGGCCTTTGCTCATATCTAACCCAATGGTCATCTCCAGAAACCTTGGCAAGTGGAGCAATGTCTGGCGCTATTCTTGAAACCTACATATTGATTGAAATTCTAAAAAGCTACTGGCACAATGGCAAAACGCCTCATTTCTATTTTTATCGTGATCGAGATCAAAAAGAGATTGATCTTTTGATAGAGCAAGACGGAAAATTGTATCCTGTGGAATTTAAAAAGACTGCAAGTCCGAGCCTTAACGCTACGAAGAACTTTAACGCATTAGAGCAACTGGCCTTACCAACAGGACCTGGTGCAGTTATTTGTCTAAAGGAAACTGATATTCCCCTCAGCAAAGAGGTAATGGCCATACCTATTGGGTATTTATAATATTTTTCAACTCGTCCTAAACGCTTCTGATTCTTCCCAATCTTTCTGGAAGGTTTCTAAAACTGTTTTAATAGGCTTTGGGGTATCGATAATGATGCCCAATTCTCGAGTTTGATCGATGGAAGGCGAGTACATATTACAGGACCCCACATACATTTCCTTATCGTCCACAATCATGACTTTGGCATGAATATATATCTTCGTATTCAAAACAACCTTAGCCCCTGCCTGGGTAATCAACGTTTGATTGGGAATATTTCCATCTACGGTTCTACTAAACGGAAATGGGGGCATGATAAGTTGTACATCAACACCCGCACGGGCGGCGCCTGCCAGTGCCTGAGCCATCCCCACATCTTCAAAGCTCTGTTGATAAATACGGATGCTTTTCTTCGCAGAGTTAATCATGCGTAAGAACGTAGACCGCTGTTGATCGGGGCCCCATACTAATTTTGTTGTGCGTGGCACAACGCGTTCATCATGAATGTCTGCATTGAAAATACGCAACAATTCATGTACCAATGATGATTTTAAAATAGGGACAGAGAAGTCACGACAGGCAGGCACATCTTCCGTCCCCTCAAAAGCGTCTTGAGCTGCATTTCCAGTTCCAAGTAAGCCCCATGATTTGTCAATGACGATCATTTTGTAGTGGGCCTGATTAAATCGTTTAGAAAGAGTATAAATATGAATTCCTATAGATTTCAGATGATCGATAGGATTTGTTCCATAGCCTTTCTCATGCACAAAAATATTTGGTTCAATCAAAAGATGAATAGTCACGCCTCTTTTCTTCGCCTTTTCTAAAGTCTCAATGATTTGAGGATCGGACAGTCTATAGGCTGCCATATCAATGGTCTTTTTGGCAGAGTTAATGGCAGTGATTAAAGGAGTGCGACCAGCTTCTGGAAAAACGAAAATCATGTTTTTATCAAATTCTTTAGGGGGATGTGCCTGAGCAATTCCCGTTAACAACATCCATGAGGTGAAAATTAAGTGTAAGAATGTTTTTTGCATTAGATTTTCCCCTAGTATTCTTTGAGTGTAAAATAATAACCTGGTTCTATCTATACAGCTCCTCCCGTCAGAAATCTAGTATTATACCAAAGCTGATATGCCTCTGTTGATTCTAATTCATTTTGCAGTTGAATTGCTTCACTCCCTAACATCCAAAATCCATTTTGCCCAAAGCCAATTTGATTTTTGGCAAGGGCTGATTGTCCCAGATTTGGCAAAACAGATTTAAAATAATATCTGTGCTTTAAAAACTCTTCAATCCGATTTTTTAAATGAAGGGGAAGAGGGTCAAAATAAGGCAGGGGTTGGGATTGCATTGTTTTATTCCTCAGGCGCAACAAGGCTCCTTCTATGCATTTTGGATGGTCCTGTGCTTTTACAGCAGCCGTAAAGGCCAGCAAAATATCGTTTGCACAATTGGCAAAGGTATACCTCTGATGATCAATGGCATGGGGAGATATTTTTTTGATGTGCAGATTATATTTCAGGCTAATAATGGTTTCAATTTCCATGGCATAATTTACAATCTGTGGGGTCACCTCTCTTGTCTTAAGCCGGGCTTTCCATAGATTGACGATTTGCTGCTTGAGCTGCCTATCAAAGGGATGAAAATAGATAACAAAATGCGGATTGGGTATCTTAGTCACAACCCAAGAAAGTTTAGCAATTTCTTGAGTAATAGCCTGTAGCCGCTGATTGAGTTGCGCTTTTTGGATATTATTATAGGATTGCCCAGATCTAGCGAGGGTGCGATATTGCTCCCGCAACATCATGAGGCGTTCCCAGCCCATGGTTAAATGGGCTTGCTCGATAGCCCCTGTCAAACAATGGGGAGGATATTCTGGAGACTCTGCGGCAATCAACGCCACAAAAGGGTTTCTTGAACAGCTGGCATAGGAAAAATCAAAACGCGCAGAAGTGTGTAAACTTGCTAATAAATAAATGAATACAATATACTTAAATTTTATCATGATTTTTTATTTTTTCTCCATTTAAAACCAAGTATATATAATAATATTATATATGCTAACAGAAATAAAATCCATCGAATTAATATAAAGAAATCATTTTTATCTATATGAGAGACGCCCATCATACTTATCAGGATTATATAAAGAAAAATTGAAGCTGTTGTCCATGCTCCCAGTATAGCTCCCCACGGGATACCCTGATCCCTTAATTTATTTTTATAAAAAGCCAAAGCCAAAATCTTAGCAAAACCTAGTACGATAATAAGGGGAACAAGTTGAAAAAGGATTACCATAAACACTACCATTTGGTAATTATAAAGCAAAACCAACAACCTACTTATTGTAGGTATAGGATTCCCGAAAACAATTGTATCGAATAAAATACAAGTTGGAATTATTAAGAGATTAAAAAAGAAAAACCCTTTTAAGAGTCTGGAAATTTCAACAGATTTTTGGACCATGCTATATATACCTTGAAACAACCGGTTTTTCTTTATATCGTATCATGAAAATTATCTAGGACACAACGTACACATGACATATCTCTTAGCTATTGAAACTTCTAGCGTTTATTGCTCGGTTGCTTTATTTGTGGGAACTGGCAAAATTGCTGATATCACAATGCCTCTTGAGCGCGGACATGCCATTGTTTTGGTGCCGATGATCAAGGATCTTATGGATCAAGCGGGTATTTCATTTGCTCAACTCACTCATGTAGCGGTGGGAAGAGGTCCAGGATCCTTCACAGGCCTTCGGGTGGGGATGTCAGCTGCCCAAGGAATCTCCGTATCTTTGGGAATACCCTTAAAGACAGTGACAACTTTTGAAGCAATGCTGGAAATGGTTCCTTCCCAGGTTAGATCCAATGTTTTGATTTTGATCGACACCAAAAGAGAAGACTTTTATGCAAGTTATTATAAAGATGGGGCAGAGGAGATTTCAATTTTAACGGTGGCACAAGTAAAAGAGTTAGCCCATCAAACCAAGTGTCATGTGGTCATAGATTCTGCGATCTCTTGGGGTCAAGAGTTGCAAAACGCCGCGCAAATTATTCCAACGGCAGAGGGCGTTGGAAGTCATGCTATTCGTTTTCTGGATGCCCACACTCCTGCGGAATTGCTTTATATTCGTTTTCCCAACATTATGTGAGCCCATATGAAAACGAACTACACGATAGAAAAAGTGACCCCTTTAGACGCCTCTGAAATCACTTCTATTCAAAATGAATGTTTTGATAAAAAATGGAGCATTCTTGAAATAAAAACCATGATAGATACCCCTCATATTTTGGGATATTGTCTAAAAACTAAGGAACAACAAATTGCGGGATATATTTTGTGTCAGTGGGTTTTGGATGAGGGAGAAATCCTATCCATTGCCATTAAGCCAGCTCTACAACATAAGGGACTAGGAAGTTTGTTGTTAAAAGAAGTAGAAACTTCTTTGATTCAAAATAAAACAGGCACTCTCTACTTGGAAGTGTCCTCAACTAATACATCAGCAAAGGCTTTTTATCATAAACATGGGTATTTCCTGCAATCTATTAGACCCCTCTATTACCTAAAATTTGATGGCTCAAAAACAGATGCATTTGTGTTAAAAAAGAAATTATTTGATTGATACTGGTCCTTAACCCTTTGTTTTTTAAGCATTTCAAAGAAATCTAAAAAATATTTATTTTGGGGGTTGCTTTTTGTTTAAAAATATCCTAATCATTCCACATACTATAAAAAGTGATAATTAAACAACAACTTGTTTGGGGATAATATAAGATGAATGAAAAGAATACTAACGTTAATGTTGAACACGTATTAAATTTAACTGCAGATGTGGTATCTGCATATGTGTCTAATAATCAAATATCAGCTGAGGAACTGCTGTCCCTCATTGAAAACGTTTCTAAGACATTTAAATCACTTCAGAATCATGCCTATTCCAAGCATGCAAATTTAGTGCCTGCTGTGCCGATTAAGAAATCTGTTACACCAGATCACATTATTTGTTTGGAAGATGGGAAAAAATTGAAAATGATCAAGCGTCATTTGAAGGCGGTTTATAACATGACTGTTGAAGAATATAAAGAACGCTGGGGTCTTCCTGCTGATTACCCTGTTGTGGCACCAAATTATGCCAAGCAACGTAGTGATCTTGCAAAGGTTATAGGCCTTGGAACAACTGGTCGTCGCAAGAAGAAAGCTTCTTAAGAAACCACTTGTGTTTTATTGCTAGGTATGGCAAAAACTGGATCGATATGTTGTCGGTCCAGTTTTTTTTATTTTCGCTTTTATAAACCACCCCGACGAAAGTCGGGGTCCAAGAGCCTAACAGACCTCAATGTTTCGATAGTATCTATCGCTGCATGGATCCCGACTTTCGTCGGGATGGTCGAGGAAAAGTAAAAACAAATCCTTCACATACAACCCCAAGGAAAACCCATGCTCAAGAAAAACCTTTATATAAAAACATATGGCTGTCAGATGAATGTCTATGACTCTGATCGGATGGCGGATGTGTTGGCTCCCCATGGGTATCAATCAACAGAGAGTCCTGACACAGCAGATATCATCATTCTAAACACTTGCCATATCCGGGAAAAGGCAACAGAAAAACTATTTTCTGAACTAGGCCGTATGCATCCCTTTAAAATAGAGAAGGAGCAATCGGGTCAGCCCATGCTGTTGATTGTGGCTGGGTGTGTGGCTCAGGCAGAGGGTGCTGAAATTGTGAAGCGTGTTCCCTATGTGGATATTGTTGTGGGCCCCCAAACGTACCATCGATTACCAGAGATGATTGAACGCGCCAAGCGATCGTTCTTAGCGCGACAACAAGATGAGGACCTTAAAAAAGAATGGGTTGTGGAGACAGATTTTCCCGTGGAGTCCAAGTTTGATCATCTCCCAACCCCTAGCAACTCTGGGAGATATTCAGCGTTTTTGTCCATCCAAGAAGGATGCGATAAATTCTGTACGTTCTGCGTTGTTCCCTATACCCGTGGGGCTGAATTTTCTAGGTCTGTGATGGATATTGTGAAAGAAGCAAAAGATTTGATACAGCAAGGTGTTCGGGAAATCACGTTGCTGGGACAAAATGTGAATGCGTATCATGGACTCTCGCCAGATTCCACAAAAGAATGGGGCTTGGGGTCTTTGATTTTAAAGCTCGCCGAATTGGATGGATTAGATCGCATCAGATATATGACATCTCATCCCCGGGATATGGATCAGGAATTGATTGATGTCCATGGATCTTGTGATAAGCTAATGCCCGTCTTGCATTTGCCGGTCCAGTCAGGATCCAATCGCATCTTAGAAGCTATGAATCGCAAGCATACGCGGGAGTTTTATCTGGGTATTATTGAAAAACTACGCTCTGTTCGAAAGGACATTATTTTTTCCTCCGATTTCATCATCGGCTTTCCTGGGGAGACAGAGGCGGATTTTGAGGAAACCATTTCTTTGATTCAGCAGGTTAGATTTGAGCAGGCTTCTTATAGCTTTGGCTATAGTCCTAGACCAGGGACCCCAGCTTCAGTTTATGATAACCAAATCCCGGAACCTGTTAAAGCAGAACGCTTAAAAATTTTGCAAGACCTTTTAAACCAACAACAACGAGAATTTAATGAATCCATGCTGGGGAAAACCATGCCCATCCTCTTTGAAAGAATAGGCCGATTCCCTGGTCAATTCATTGGTCGCAGCCCCTATATGCACTCTATCCATGTGGCATCCACTGAAAACCTCATGGGTCAGATTTTAAATGTGGAGATTACTGCTGTTAAGCCCTTTAGTTTAGAGGGACGCTTGTAGGCTAATTTATATTTTCCTCTCTTTTAAAAATTTGATACTATAAACATATGGGGAAAAATCATCACAACAATGTCCTAGAATTTGATAACAACCAGTGGTTAAGCCAGTTGGTAGGACCGTATAATAAGAATTTAAAAGACCTAGAGCAAGCTTTAGGGATTCATATTACCCTTAAAGGCAATATCCTCAAGATGGAAGGGCACCATAAGGATGTGGCGCTGGGGGAAAGGATTCTTCTGGAGCTTTATAAGAAAATTCAAAAAAATCAACCCCTCGCCGAAGATGACATTGAATCTCAATTAAAATTTCACGGGGTTGTCTTACCGAAAGAAAATCGCCCTAAAAATCAACCTAGTATGTCTGCAAGCCCTGCCCAATCTGATATCCCCAATGCCATTGTGTTTAAGAATAAATCCATCATCGCCAAATCCCCCAATCAGGAAACCTACATTAAGGCCTTGAAGTCTTATGACATGGTGTTTGGGGTGGGACCTGCGGGAACGGGAAAAACCTATTTGGCTGTAGCCATGGGAGTATCTCTATTATTGGCGGGAAAAGTAGAGCGGTTAATCTTTTCACGACCTGCCCTTGAGGCCGGAGAACGACTAGGGTTTTTGCCCGGGGACCTGAAGGAAAAGGTGGATCCATATCTGCGACCCATCTACGATGCTCTTTATGAATTTCTGCCGCCTGATGTTATTGAACGACGCATGGCGACCAAAGAAATCGAAATCGCCCCCTTGGCCTTCATGCGGGGAAGGACGTTGTCCAATGCGTTTGTGTTGCTGGATGAGGCCCAAAATGCCACGTGTCTTCAGATGAAAATGGCCCTCACGCGCTTGGGGAAAAATTCCCGCATGGTGATTACTGGGGACTTGGAACAAAGTGATTTGCCCCATGGAGAAAAGTCTGGCCTTATGGATGCCATCGATCGCTTGAAAAATATTCCCGAAGTTGCCATAATACGCCTGACCAAGGATGATGTCATGCGCCACGTGCTGGTGCAAAAAATCATCGGGGCATATGAAGGATCTTAAATGCTCACCATCGATATTCTATTTGAAGATATTAGTCCTGATAAGGTCCTAGAAGATCTTACAAATAAAGCCCTTCTAGAATCTTCAACTTATGTGAAGCTTACGCATAATCCTGAAGTCAGTGTTGTGTTTACAAATGATGCTTTCATTCAAGAATTAAACAAACAATACCGTCACCAAGACAAACCCACCAATGTGTTGTCTTTCCCTCTGCCTGGGGATCCTTTTAAAAATGAGGCCTTGGGGGATATTATTATTTCCATTAAAACGATCCAGAAAGAAGCCGAGCAACAAGGGAAAACGTTTGAAGATCATCTGCAGCACATGCTGGTCCATGGTTTTTTGCACCTATTGGGATATGATCATGAGGAAGCCCATGAAGCAGAGGCCATGGAAAACCTGGAGGTTGAAATTTTAAAGGATCTTGGGATCTCCAATCCTTATAAAGAAGTATAACATTTTCTTGTTTTTTCGAAAAACCCTGATATAGTCATCCCTGTTTTATATTGATCGGAGTGTAGCGCAGGCCGGTAGCGCACCACGCTGGGGGTGTGGGGGTCGTGGGTTCAAATCCCGCCACTCCGACCATTATGAAGACAGAGATTTTCCAATCAAACACCACCATTCTAAACCTTCTTGGGCACCCTCCCCAATAACGTAAGCTAGTTTTTGAAATAGCTCCTCCCGCATTTCTTGGGAGGAAGAGTAGGAATTTAGGCAAAAAGCATCCATCCGTAGTTCTGGTTTTCCAATAAAAAAGACGCTGTTTCCAGAGTACATAGAAAATCCAATGGGGGCTTTGTTCTTGTAAACCAGAATAAAATAACTTTCTTTTTGATTGAAAAATAAGATTTGATTCAAAATATCTTCGGTCAGCATTTTCCCATGCACCATTGCTTCATAATCCGGTACCATGGAAATGAATTTTCTAAGCATAGCAATATCTTGCTCCTCAGCCATTCGAACCGTAAAACTTGGCCTAAATGGCTTTAGAATGCTGGTGTCTTTAATATCTTTTTCTAGCATGCCTACCCAAAATTACTGTAGCTACCAAAAAAAGCTGAGCAGAACCAAATACGATGAATCATCCGAATTTTACCCTATATAGACCCATAGCTTGAAAAGCCAGGAGTACAGCCTTGTTTAGCCCTGTCAGACCATTATCAGCACTGACTTTATATTATTTTTTTCTTTTACGCCATACGATATAGTTATAAAATTCATCATTATTTTATTCTCTATGAAAGATGAATTAATTCTTGATTTTAGGGGAAAAGCTGGTATGAATAAAAGGATGTTCGATAGAGGTCTGTTGAATGTATTATCAACTCTTGTGTTAGGGGCGGGTCTTTAGGGTAATTCCCAGATCCATCCGGTGTTTTGTATTTTACAGAACTCAACCTCCTGGCAGAGACTAACCGGAAAAGGAAATATACTATGGCTATGCCTATTTTCACCATGCGTCAGCTCCTCGAAGCTGGTATTCATTTTGGTCACCATCCCCGTCGTTGGAATCCTAAAATGGCTCCATTCTTGTTCGGGGTTCGCAATAACGTTCACATTATCGACTTGCAACAAACGGTTCCTTTGCTCAAGAAGGCTCTAGAAGTTTTGCGTGATACTGTTGCCCGGGGCGGTCGTGTTTTGTTTGTCGGAACGAAACGTCAGGCATCAGATAAGGTTGCTGAATGCGCCAAATTATGTGGTCAATACTATGTAAATCATCGGTGGTTGGGTGGGATGCTCACCAACTGGGATACCATTTCCAAATCTATCAAGCGGTTGAAGATTGTGGCAGAAACCTTAGAACAAGGAAACGCTACGGGTTTAACCAAGAAGGAACGCCTTAAATTAACCCGTGAAAAGGACAAATTGGAACGCGCCTTGGGCGGTATCGTTGATATGGGGGGCCGGCCTGACATTTTGATTTTGATCGACACCAACAAAGAAGCTTTGGCATTAGAAGAGGCCACAAAGCTAGGGATTCCTGTAATAGGCATCTTGGACAGCAACTCAAATCCTGATCATATTACCTATCCTATTCCTGGAAATGATGATGCCTTGCGCGCCATCGAACTATATTGCAACCTCTTCACCGGAGCTATTTTAGAAGGCTTACAACAAGAGTTGGCGGCTGCTGGTGTAGACGTAGGATCCATGGCACGGGTATCCAATGAAGTATCCAAGGAAACTGGCATAGATTCCAGTATGCTTGATGCTCCTATTACTATTGAGGATTTTCAGCCAGCTTCAGCGACAACTGTTGTTGAAGAAGAATTGGTAGCAGAGGCTTAAGTCCCATCCCTACGTAGGTGGGGGCTATCTTTCTCTCTGGGAACCACCCCGACGAAAGTCGGGGTCCAAGAGAGTGAAAAACATTCAATGCATAGAAGACATAAACGCCCATGGGCCCCGGCTTTCGCCGGGGTGGTCTGAGAGTGGGAAGAGTCCCAAAATACTAAGAAAGGAATTAATTAAAATGGCACAAATTACAGCAGAATTGGTCAAAGATCTGCGCGAAAAAACCGGCGCTGGCATGATGGATTGCAAGAAGGCGCTGACGGAAACTGATGGGGATATGGAATCTGCCATTGATTGGCTTCGGAAAAAAGGTCTATCTGCTGCCGCTAAGAAGGCTGGACGTGTGGCGTCCGAAGGTTTAGTTGGCGTTATGGCTGAAGGATCCATCGGTGCGATTGTCGAGGTCAATGCAGAAACAGACTTCGTTGCCCGGAATGATCAGTTTCAAAACTTCGTGAAAGGTGCCTGTGCTCTGGCCCTTAAAACCCAGAAAGATTTGGATGCGTTGAAGGATCATCCCTATGATACATCCGCTGCACGTACCGTGAGTGAAGAACTCACTCATCTGATTGCCGTAATTGGCGAGAACATGGAACTACGTCGCCTCACAACCCTCGAAGTAAAACCAGGGATTGTAACAGGTTACGTGCATGGTGCCATTACACCAGGTCTTGGTCGTATCGGTGTGTTGGTGGGACTTGAATCCACGGCACCTGCAAGTGCTTTGGAAACTTTAGGAAAGCAATTAGCTATGCATATTGCGGCGGCGGCTCCTGTTTCTTTGGATGTGACTGATTTAGATCCAACCCTCGTACAGCGTGAACGTGACATTTTTATTGATCAAGCTAAGGCTTCGGGCAAGCCCCTTGAGATTATTGAAAACATGGTGGAAGGCCGCATTCGGAAGTACTATGAACAAGTGGTATTGCTGGAGCAAGTTTTCATTATGGATAACAAAAGCAAAATCAGCGCTGTCCTCAAAGACTTTGAAAAGGAACATGGTACCCCAGTGAAGCTCGCAGGGTTTGTGCGCTTTGGTTTAGGGGAAGGCATTGAGAAAAAAGAATCCAACTTCGCTGATGAGGTCGCGTCTCTCAGCAAGTAACTCTAAATTAACTTATCTGTTCGAGAAAAGGGCCTCTTTTGAGGCTCTTTTTTTATTAAAGTTATTTCCGCGAGGTGGTCGCAAATTGCGACCACCCTGGAAACCCATCCAATTCTTCTTATTTTTTAAGTAAAAAAAAGAAATTTTCTTTTTTTGACATCCAAATATCCTATTCTAGTTGCACATCTAAAAAAAACAGAGTATTAAATACAAGTAGTTTATAAGTTGTATCAAATTTACAGTTTGTTTTTATTCATTTAAGGAGAAGTTATCTTGAAAAGGAATTTATTCGCATTAGGCTTACTGGCATTGGTCTCACATTCATTAGAATCTAAGGCTACTTATCATGGAAATGGGTTTGCAGAAGGTGATAATTTAGTTCCAAAGGGTGTTGTGACGACAAGATGCGCCATCCTTATAGAGAGTGAAAAGGGTGTTTTAATGACGGAAGAGAATGGAACTGTTGACCTTCTTAAAGCTAGGTCAATTATGCCTGATCGTATGAACAGACCTCTTGGTAACGCTTTTGAATCTCTAGGGGTAAAGACTGATGCTAATACCCTTGTAATTTCAAAAGTAGAACCAGGTCGTGGCAATATAGACGTTCTTGGTCTTTTTTCTTCTACCAATGGTGATGAGCTTCCCCTTTCTTCTACAGATAATATTATAGTAGTACCCACTGATGATTTTAGAGCTCTTATGTCTGGTCAAATACCTGCATCTTTGCATAATGTTAGAGGATTAGGTTTTGGATTACAGCGTCTTATAAAAGATGGAACAACAAGTGGTCCTATAGATCCGGAGGTAGGAAGACTTGTAGCAGAATTTTTTCAGAGGAGAGATGCTGCTAGAGCAGTGCCTGTAGTAGCAGTAGCTGAACACTCAGCAACACAGGCTTCTGTCGCCCCTAGCGCTGTGACTGCTACTTTTGACGATTCAGCGGCGTCTGTGTCTACATCAGCAGCAGGATCTAGTTCCGGAATGGCATTAGAGTTTGATTCCTTAGAAGACTTACCCCCATTCACAGCTGATCTTGAAAGATCTATTATAAGAAGTACAAGCGAGACACCTCAACCTGTAAGATCTCTTTTTAAGATGATTAAAGATGAGATAGAAGGAAAAGTGGCTCTTTATAAAAATCAGTATAATGGGAAGGCTTTATTTTTAAGGGATTTAAAAGCGTTTTGGAGCGAAGCCCCTGATCTTTCCTTTGCTGCTGCAGGAGAGGTTTCACTTAAAGACGATTCATTTGTAACAAATATAACTCGACACCACGGACTGACCTTATCGCAAATAGAAGACCATATAATTGCATCGGCGAGCAAAGCATGGGAAGAAGTCCAGCGAGTTGCTAGAACTACTGTTACTACCAGTGCTGTGACTGCTACTGATGATGCAGTGGCATCTGCATCTACATCAGCAGCAAGTTCTAGTGCCTCAGCAGCTTTAAGCCTCTCTACTTTAGAGGATCTTCCCTTGGAGATAGATTTTTCAAGGTTTATTATAAATGCCACAGATGAAACTCGTGAAATGTTTGAAGAAATGGAGGGAACGATAGATTGGATTATTCCGCTTTGTAAATTTGAGGGAAAAACTATAATTCGTATTTTACGTGATTTTTGGGAAGGGAAGGGGGATCCATTTAAAAAAGATAAATTGGTAACACAAGTAGTCGAACGAGGTCTTCTTTCCTTAGATCAGATAGAGGCTCATATAATCGCCGTAGCAGTCAAAAAATTTAAAGAACAGCATCTGCTCAGTAAATAATAGATCACTGCACTACTAAAAAACTCACCCCGTAAAAAGGGTGGGTTTTTTTTATGGGTAATCACCCCCTCTTACCACCCCGATGAAAATCGGGGTCCAGGTGCGTTAACGCGGGCAAGGTTTTGAATGTTACCCACTCTCTTGGACCCCGATTTTCATCGAGGTGGTTCTCATGGGGTACAAATTTCCGCTAATCGCAGATGAAAAAGAAAAACTGGTCGCAAATTGCGACCACCTCGGAAAATTAAAATATACGCGTAGCATGCCTAATGCTTTCACAGAACATGGAGTCCTTATGGTTGCTAGTATTTTGAACAGTCCTCGTGCTGTAGATGTTAGCCTCCTAATCGTCCGAACTTTTATTCAGCTACGACAAATGTTGCTAACCCACAAAGAACTTGCTAATAAACTTGCTGAGTTGGAGGATCGTTTAGATAGCAATGATGAGGCCATATACTCCTTAGTTTCCGCTGTTAATCAATTGATGGAGCCTAAAAACAATGAAAATAAACGTCCTATGGGATTTGCTCTCTAGATTAGTTTCTTGAAGGAGGTGGTCGCAATTTGCGACCACCTCGGGAAAAATTCACTCTACCCCTGAGCAGCCTTCTTTAAGACATCCAGCATGTCATCCACAATTTGAGTAATTCGATTTAGATCCGTCCCTTCCCCCATAATGCGAATGAGGGATTCCGTTCCTGATTTACGAACCAACAGGCGGCCCTGGGTCCCCAAGTCCTTGGTGACAGTATCAATATGCTTTTGCACATGATCTAATGACAAAATATCTTTATTTTCAGTCAAACGTAGATTCCGTAAGATTTGAGGCAAAGGCTTGTAGGGCCGGGCAATTTCAGAGGCAGGCATGCCTGATTGCAAAATAACAGAAATGGCCTGCAAAGCGGAAATCAGCCCATCCCCCGTTAGAATATAGTCGCTCATGATAATATGGCCGGATTGCTCGCCCCCCAGGTTGGTGCCATGCTTGCGCATTTCCTCAATCACATATCGGTCCCCTACCTGAGACCTGATTAATTCAATCCCTATGGAATTCAAATATTTTTCCAATCCCAAATTGGACATAACGGTTGTCACAACTTTATTAGAAGACAGCATTCCGTTTTTGGCCCACGCGCCTGCAATCAAGGCAATCAGGTGATCTCCATCCACCAATTGCCCTTTGTTATCCGCAATCATGACCCGATCCGCATCCCCATCCAAGGAAATTCCCAGATCTGCATTGTTGTTGATGACGGCTGCCCGCATGGCCTCAGTTGCCGTTGCTCCACAATCCTTGTTTATATTGAATCCATCAGGCTTGGTTCCCAATTCAATGATATTGGCTCCCAGTTCCCATAAAACAGTTGGGGCAATTTTATAGGCAGCCCCATTGGCACAATCGATGACGATTTTCAAACCATCCAACCGCATGCCTTTAGGAAAGGTGTTTTTCACATACTCCACATACCGACCGGGGGCATCATCTAAACGCTTTGCACGCCCCAAGGAGTCAGCCGATTTTAAATGACGTGGGTCAAAATTATGAATGGAAGCCTCAATTTTTTGTTCCAGCTCATCCGGTAATTTATACCCATCAGGTCCAAAAAACTTGATGCCGTTATCTTCATAGGGATTGTGTGACGCTGAAATTACTACCCCCAAATCAGCCCGCAGGGATCTAGTCAACATGGAAATGCCTGGGGTGGGAAGGGGACCAGCCAACACGACATCCATCCCAATGGAAACAAATCCTGCCGTCAAGGAGGGCTCTACCATATATCCTGAAAGGCGTGTGTCTTTGCCAATCACCACCTGATGACGATGACTTCCCCGTAGGAAATGAATGCCAGCCGCTTGGGCAATTCTGACAATGACATCAGGGGTCATATTTCCCTGATTCGCGCGTCCCCGAATACCATCGGTTCCAAAAAATTTATCTTTCATTATTTTTCCTTTGTAACACTAGGATTGGTTGCAACAATAACCACATTTTTTCCAAAAAATGATTTA
Organism: uncultured Hyphomicrobiales bacterium; assembly: GCA_964402405.1. GTDB lineage: Bacteria > Pseudomonadota > Alphaproteobacteria > UBA7879 > UBA7879 > CAYOCE01. The sequence goes on from CAYOCE010000002.1 coordinate 34,218, forward strand.
AAGAAAATATCAAAAAATCGAGAGATAGGAAACAGAATGGTATCAAAAAACTTTAATATGATGGGGTTTACGCGGCCGTCTTTATTTCCGATCCATTTGAATATCAAGGATAGAAAAAATCCTATGCTGTCTTGATAATACACGTCTTCGACGTCAAATCCAGCCTCTGTAAACACGAGGGAGATTGTTTTTTTTGTATAGCGTCGATAATGCTCCACCCGATCATCCATAGGGGTCCACAGGATTTCAAAGGCAGGAACCCAAAAAACAACGTGTCCTCCGATTTTTAGTTTTTCTCGGATTTCTGTGAGGACCGTAAGGTCATCTTTTATATGCTCAAGAACATTGGATGAGTACACGACATCTGCCTGCCCTTTGTAATTTAGAATGCTGGAAATCGTTTTAAATCCCTTGGATTCTAGGATGTTAATTTGATCCGCATCTATTTCAACACACGTAAGATCAAATTTTTTATAATGGTTTACCAAAGTGGAAATAGTTCCAATCCCCGCCCCAAAATCAATGACATGATCATCTGCTGTTATATATCGAGAAAATAAACTTGCAATATAGCGATTATAGTTAGGGAGATATCGCGCATTTTCCAATTCTTCCTTACCAGAGTATGAAAAGCTACGAGTCATATGATTCATTTGGCTTCCTATCGAATTATTGCCTTAAAACAAAATCCCATGCTATCACAAAGCCTTCGATTTTTGAACCATAAAAGAGGACACATTTATGGATGCTGGTATTAATTTTTCTTTGAATCTGCAGACTCATTAATAAGATGCCCTTCTTGAAAACAGTAGATTTGATTGCAATCTTTCAAGGTCGTTAGGCGATGGGCAATCATAATGACAGTGCGATTTTTGCTCACACTATGAATTGTTTCCATAAGTTTTGCTTCTGTTTCATTGTCTAGTGCTGAGGTTGCCTCATCAAAGATAAGTACATCTGGATTTCTGTATAGAGCTCTGGCAATGGAAATACGCTGACGCTCGCCCCCTGAAAGACGAATGCCTCTTTCACCTACGATCGTTTTTATTCCTTCAGGAAGTTGGTTTATAAATTTACTAAGCTGGGCATCTTCAATGGCTTTGTTTAAACGACTTTCATCTATATTCTCGATTTTTTCTCCAAAGGCAATGTTGGATTCGATGGAGTCATCTGTTAAATAGATAGATTGAGGCACGTAGCCAATATGTTTGTGCCACTCATAGGAATTGACGGGGTATTTATTGTCGACCAGTATCGATCCTTGCGTAGGCTTTAAAAGGCCCAGAATTAAATCAACCAGAGTTGATTTTCCAGAACCTGTTTCTCCCACAATCCCAATACAATCTCCTTTTTTAATTTCAAGAGTAATGTGATGAAGAGCATCTTTATTTGTATTAACATACCGAAAATCAACATTTGATAGGGTTATACTTTTTTTGAATTTAAACTCAGGGATGCTCAGATAGTTTTCTTTAGCTTCCACACTATGATATTCATCATAGACACGATTAATTGAAGGAATTGCCATCTTAAGCGTATTTAACTGGCTAATAACTCGGTTAAGCCCCGGCATAAGACGAAATCCTACATAAAGATATCCTCCTAAAATCCCTATCATCTGGGAGGGGGTTTCATGGTCAAGACAAAGGCAAGAAATTGCAATCATAAAAAGACCAACAAATAGGACTTCAATGACCATCCGGGGAAGGTTATTTGTTGCAGTTTGCATGGCTTGGACACGTGTTCTTTTATAAGAGTGCATCTTGTAAGCGTCTATAAATGCATCACGTTTCCCGAGTAAGACAATTTCTTTAAACCCATGAAAAAATTGAAGGAGATTTTGGCTACTAAGAAGGGAGGATTCTTGTAATCGTTGTCCCCAACGATAGAAGAGAGGAAATAGTCCCTTTATCACAATAAGCGCAAAAATGCCCCCAACCCCAAAAAAGATAACGGCAAGAAATGGATTCATAGCAACAATCATAGCAATCAAGCTGAAGAAAACAATGCTTTCTGATAAAATTGTTGCAAGGGGCAGTAATCCGTTTGAAAACATCTGCTCCACATCCCCAGCAACAACTGAAACTCCCAAAGATGAGTTCCGTGTTAGGTAGAAAGCGTAATCAGTTTCAGCATATTGATGCAGAATTTTATTTTTAAAATGGTAGTTCATCTTTTGGATTGTCAGGTTTTGATAGAATCCTTCAAATGCAGCAATCAAGTTTTTAACAAGGTAAATAATCCCAAAAGCAACGGAGATATAGAAAATGGTTTTTCCCGGAGAAGGATTTATTTCCAATCCCAATTTTCTAAAATATTTTTGTCCTATCTCGGGCTGATTTAAAACCTGGGCAAAAATGACAACGACAGAGGCAGTTACAACCTCCAATAGAGAGGTGCAGAGGGCAAATCCCACAATTCCCAGCCATTTCTTTTTTTCTTCACGACTTAGAAGAAGTCTAATTTTTTGGATTGCAGATATCATAGAAGGGGTATTCATTTATTTTTCTACCTTTTTTTATTTTTCACAAGGGGGCTTAATCCTAGAAATGTGGAGGAGATCCAAAATTAGCAATCGATTCTGATCAATCTTATGATGAATTGTATCATAAACTTCTTGCGGATTTATAACATCTGTTATTAAAACAGCATCAAATTTTTTCAAATCGCTTAAAGAAGAAGTAACAGATACATTAATACCTGTACCACGCACGACAAGCTGCGCAATATCAGCTAAGTCTCCTTCTCCAATCAACGCAATATTGATCCAATTTTTTTTACGGCAATCTATAAAAATAGCCTCACATTGTGATTTTGCATCTCTAAAAAATGTTAGAGACCGGGCTAAGTAGCCTTTGACCATGTGACTTTTTTCTTTAAATCCTTCGGGAGTTAGAAAATATTTAATTCGACGGGGGGAAATCTGAGCTGCTCGAATCCATCCTTTTGTAACCGAGCTTTTTAAGTATTGATTCATCAACCCGAGGGCAATGCCCAAAGTAGATGCAAGATCACGTTGTGTAAAAGAAGGATTCCGATCAATCTCACTTAAGAGATGCATCATCACTCTTTTTTCTGTTTGTTCGCGTGTATCTTGAAAGGCAGCCATTTAATTCGAATTTCTTAAGTTATATTCATGAACAAAACGTAATGTTTTTTACGACAAGAGTCAAGCGCTTAAGTATTTTGAGGGAACAGGAAGTGCCTTAGAACAAAACAGCTGGAACTATTTTTTGAATTTGTACAACTTCTCCTTGAGCATTGCAGGTTTGAATTTCAACCAAGCGCCCATTTTCATAAAGGCTAATTTTCTGGGGGATTCCTTTTTTATAATCGATGGAGGGGCCATTTAAGACGTCATTTTTATAGGTAAACTTGGCAACAAGAAGCCCATTTTCCTCAAAGGCCTCCATTTCTCCCTCGAGCTTCCCACCCACATAAAAAGACGTGGTTTCGATTTTACCTTCCTCATCATATCCTATAACCTTTCCCTCTTTTTTTCCGGTTTTGTAAGGAGTCACTGTTTGAAGTTGGCCATTTGGATATACCTCTTTTTCTAAGCCCTCAATCACTCCATTCACATAAGGGGTTACTTTTTTAATAGTACCGTCATCAGGGGTATAAGTAACCTTGAAGCCTTCTTTTTTCCCCTCTTTATAAGTAACTCTAGAGATGATTTTACCATTATAGTCTTTCTGAATGTATTCCCCATTTTGTGGGTGTTTTACGAACTTGAGGGGACTGCTCACTACCTCTACAGGAGGTTGTTGTGAGGGGGGGATTGCAGAAGGGGCCTCAGATGGTCTTTGTTCCTCGGCTAACTCCTTTAAAAGTTGGGGGGTGATTTGGGATGTTAAATTTGACATTGTGTTTACCCTTTAACCGTTTCTTTAACTTTAAGTCCTAAAATTTTCAAAGGCGCTTTAGGACACCCAATCACACTTGCGCCAACAGGAGTCAGTGTAAAGGCGTTTGCCACAAGAGTATACGCACCAATCGGAGAAAGAACAGAAATATCTCCTTCAGCAACCGTTGTGACAATAGCGCCCTCCACGACAGTTGTTGTAATGGCTCCCTCGGTCACTGTCGTAGCAATGGCCCCTTCCATGATGGTGGTTGTAATGGCTCCTTCCATGACGGTCGTTGTAATGGCGCCTTCCGTTACAGTGGTAGCAATGGCTCCTTCCATAACGGTTGTTGTAATCCCCCCCTCCATCAATGTTGTTGCGATGCCTCCCTCTTCTAATGTTGTTGTGATACCGCCTTCCATCAGCGTTGTTGTAATCCCCCCCTCCATTATCGTGGTCGCAATGGGTCCCTCTTGAATAGTAGTTGTGACACCTCCCATCTGATTTGTGATGATGATGTCTTTTTGAAAATTACCATCCGTCATTCCTTCCACGTTGACCATGACATTACCCCGTACCAGCAAGGTAAAGTTCTGGCCAACTTCCATCACGACATTTTTATCAACGGTTATAAACATATCTCCGGTGATATGGGTTGTTTGATCCCCATTCACGGTGACAAATCGATCCCCATCTTCTAATGTCTTTTTTTCATAACCCTTAACAATGGTGCTGGTTTTATTATGAATAACCTTGGTGGTCATATCATTTTTAATCAGCTCATTTAAATCTTTCTCGGCCTGTAGATAGACTTCCTCTTTACCCTTTTTATCTTCAAATCTGAATTCATTATAATTCTCTGGCCCACCATCCTTGGTGCTATGGCTTTTGATGGTGCTTTTAGTAGGCTCATCTGGTAAATAGGGGGGCATGTGAGTGCTATTATAAACGCACCCCGTAATTAACGGGCAATCAGGATTGCCATTTAAAAATTGGACAACAACCTCTTGTCCTATACGGGGAGTAAACAAGATACCCCAATTATTTCCTGCCCATCCTTGGGAAACCCGGATCCAACACGATGTTTTATCATTATCTTCGGGATTGAGATCCCAATGGAATTTAACCTTGATTTCCCCATATTCATTGGTCCAAATTTCTTCGCCTTCGGGTCCTGTGACAATTGCTGTCTGGGTGCTATTGATCTTTGGTTGAGGCGTTTTTAAAAGAGGATGAAAGGGGATAGATTTTTCGAGGCATCTAAAAGTATTTCTATAAAGGATATCAGAGGCATTGTCATTATCATTAAAAAAAGACTCGTCCACAATATCGCCTTCTAATTTTATGAAGTGCGTAACTTCATGGAGGATCAAAGACTCTCCATTCAAAATGCCACGAGGAAAATCCTCTAATATAAAATACTCCCCCGCCATTAAGAAAGATACATTAGAATCCCCTACCATCATGGTATGAGGGGCATCTAGGGCCTGTAACCGTAATCTGGCAATTTCTTCCCCTCTGGATTTATTATGACGTGGATATTCTCCAGGATAGTGATAAACATCCCCCCCCAATGATTCTAGATGTGTTGTATGGGCATAAAGGGTTTTAGACATTTTAAAATTAAAATCATTTGTGGAGGCAGCAGAGGGAACAATCTGCTGGGAAATCTCAAGCCTGGAAATTCCGTATATAAATTCATTGTGGTCCCCATATAGACCCGTATATTTTATGGTTTTATTATGCTCACAGGGGGAGTACGCCGAATCTATATTTCCTAGAATTAAGATATGTTCCCCTTCCTTGTGTTGAAAGAAATAAAAGATTCCTTCTTTTTCCATGAGCCGTGAAATGAAATTAAAATCACTTTCATTATATTGAACACAAAATGTTAGGGGTTCACTGCCGGCCCCTTGGACTTTGTCTTCAAATTTAACGCCATGCTTTTGTAGGATCTTCTTAACAATATCCAGGGTTGACTTATCTTGATATATCTTGCAATTTTCCGTCACGGTTGCTAGCCATAATCTGGGCACAACCGTTGCGTAATAAAAGGTTTTTTGAAATCCTGTTTTCTCTAGTTGGGTGGGACCTTGGCGAAACTCTGAAACAATCCCATTGAAATAGCGCGGCTGCTCGCCATTATCATATTCGATGGTTACGTCTTTGCCGAGGATTTCCGCAAAGGAAAGGCTAGGACTGGGGGATACCATTTCCAAATCAAAACGAAATAAGTCTGATATAAATTCTGATCCGTCACATCGCGTTAATAAAACTTTTTCCGCAAAGGGAGAATGAAATTTTAAATAGATATGTTTGTCTGTTTCCAGCCGATAGACCATAAAAACCCTCCAAGCCCCTTAATTCTTAAAAGACATCTTAACTGGGAAATGAGAGATTGAAAAGAGGGAGAGTGTTGATTAGTTCGACAACTTCTCCAAAAACAGGGGGAGGTTTTTTTTGATAAGGACATCGACCTCGCCCACTGTTTTATGAAGACCTAATGCCTCCAGAGACGTAACGCCAGCATCCTTAATGCCACAGGGAATAATCGGATCGTAGTTTGACATTTCTGGAGATATGTTTAGAGAAAACCCATGGTATGTCACCCATTTGCGAACCCGAATACCAATGGCTGCAATTTTTAGAAGATTCTGGGATTTAGGATCCTCTACCCAAACGCCGGGATTGCCTGCAAAGCGTACGCCTTTAATTCCCAAATCATTAAGAATTGCAATGATCCACTCTTCCAGTGCCCAAACAAAATGATGAATATCCTGACGATAGTGTTTTAGATTAATGAGGGTGTATACCAGTCGTTGTCCGGGACCATGATACGTAATCTTACCTCCTCGACCCCCGTGGTATAAAGGATGAGGCAATGGGGCAATGATGTCACCTAATTTGGCGTTTGTCCCATTGGTATAAATGGATGGATGCTTCACAAGCCAAATAGTATCACGAGCTTTTCTGGCTGCAATTTCCCCTACCATTTTCTCCATAGTCTGAATTGCCTCTAGATAAGATATAGGATCAGGGCTTGTTTTCCAGTTAATGTTAGTCAAAATACTCTTTACTCCTTGGGTTTATTTTTTCCTACAGTATCTATATGACATAACTGCAGAAAAACCAAGGAATAATATCAACGCATACAAAAAATACATCTTATGTTGAGAAAAAGGCGTTCCAGCAGGGATAAACCCAGGGAGCGTAAAATCCAAAACACCCTCTGTTTCAAAATCCAAATGATGCAAAATTTCTCCGGCGGAGGTAATCACAGCAGAGATCCCTGTGTTTGCAACACGTACCAGGGGAATCCCTTCCTCGATTGCCCGAAACTTACTCATCACTAAATGCTGCCTGGGGCCGGCTGTATTTCCATACCATCCGTCATTGGTGATATTGAGAATCCACGTCGTTGGTGGATTTGTCGGATCTGAAATTTGTCCTGGAAAAATAACTTCATAACAAATCAGGGGGATAAAAGGAGGAACATCTGGAACATTCATATATTTAGGCCCCACCCCATCCGCGAAATCTTGAATACCATGACTGAGTTTCTTAACCGTCCCTGGATAAATTTGATCAACTATTTTTCTAAGGGGAATATATTCTCCGAAGGGCACCAAATGGTGTTTATCATAGACGCCTTGGGCCTCTCCTTTGAAATCAATTGCAAAAATACTGGTCCAGAGAGAGTGATCTTGATGCCGTATTCCTCCTGTAATTAAGTATCTTTGATCTAGAAGAATTTGGGATAAGTAAGTCATAATTTCAGGGGTCATTCGAAAGGTAACAGCAGCCTCAGGCCATAGGATAACCTTTAGATCCTCCCGTTGATTTTGCAGACTAAGGCGCATCATATTTTTTAAATTTTGATACTCATGTTGGGAGTCCCATTTCAGGGTTTGGGGAATATTCGGTTGAACCAGGCGCATACTTATATTTTGATTGGGCAAATCCTGGTATCTTTTTATTCTTGCATCTCCCCAATAATAGCACAGAGAAAAGGTTAAAAGACATAAGACTGTATAGATTTTTGTAGAGAGTGCCTTGGGTTTGATGATCCACAAATAGGAACAGGATATCCAAAAAAGACTAAACATGCTTAATCCAAAAATCCCTGTGCAAGATATAATTTGCGCAACAGGTAAAACATCTTCCCAAATATATCCCAACAAGGCCCAAGGAAACCCTGTAAATAAATAGGATCTGCCTAATTCGCCTATCATCCAAGCAGCAACAAAAAAGAAAATCTTAGAAATACCCTTAAAATTCATCCACGGAATAAAGAAGGACGCTGCTCCAAAAAAGGAGGCTAACACTGCCGGAAGGCCCAATGCTGTAAAAGGAAT
>CAYOCE010000002.1:42520-51464 GCA_964402405.1 uncultured Hyphomicrobiales bacterium
CTGCTCCAAAAAAGGAGGCTAACACTGCCGGAAGGCCCAATGCTGTAAAAGGAATTAGCCAAAAGAATTTTTCCAGATCTACATGAAAAGCGACCACCAACCAATAAAGGGCAACCACAAAATAACCCCAAGAAAAAGCCCAGGGCAGCAGGAATTTTTGGGATTTAGAAAAAGGACGATTATCGGAAATCCATAAAAATAAAGGAAATGCTATGAAGGATAAAATCTTTACATAGGGAGTGGCTAGTAGGCCAATTCCGGCAAGACATCCCAGGAGGAAGAAAAGGCAGAAGGGTCTCCATTCTTTTATTGTCATCCTCGGCCAATGAAATACTTTATAAAATAAAGTATTTCTGCAGGTCGGGGATTCATGCAGCGTTTGCTTTTCCTGGATCCCCGTCGGCGGGCCTGAGGGCCCTTGACGAGGATGACACTCTTTGTTTTCTGACATACCCAATTGACCTAGGTTTGATTCTCCCCTCACTTTTTCCCCTTTTCTAAAATCGCTTTATGCTTTTTAAAATCTGCTGTCATGACTTCGTATAAAAATTGACGTACACCTGCAAGACCCAAATAAACAAAATCTACAGGTGTTTCTGGAAAAATTCCCTGCCTATGCATTTCTTGTTTTATCCCCATCATTTCCATAGGGTCACCCATATTAATAATCCAGGACATAAAGGGCCAGGAAAATGTGGGGTCCTTTTTATGCTGCTGATGGGCTAAAATCAGATACCAAAGGGATTGATGAAGGAGCGCCTGAAGTCTTTTAAAATAGAGCCGCGCCCGATCAATTTTCGAAACATCTCCTTGAGTGTAGGCCTTTAGGAGTAGTTCCTGTTCATCAGGCGACAGGGCGTAATCATTGACAAACATGCCCAAATCATCAAAAGGATCGCTGGTCACCGAATCCCCCCAATCAATAAAGATCACGTTTTCCTTTATCATTAAAATATTGGTATAGGTGGCATCCCCATGGATCGGCATAAATTGGTCATAGGGGATTAGAACTTTATCAATTTCTTTTAAATGTTCAAAAACCTTGTCAAACCCTGGGGGCAGGGGGACCTTTTTAGAGGTAACTTCTTCCTTGCGATTCCAGGTCCTTTTAGAAATTGTATATCGCTCAGGGAAATCAGATACATTTTGATAACTCGTATGGAATTTTTTAAAATTATTGGCCACCTTTTCTATAAATTCTGGGGAGATCTTATGGGCCAAATCCCCATCAATAAAATCTAAAATGATAATATCGTGATCAGAGGAAGACCATCTAACTTTAGGGGCAATACCCACAGATGCAGCCATTGCCGTGCGCTTAACAGTGCGTCTTTTTGCGTATTCTCCCCGCCCTATTTTTTTGACAATCAATCGCTCTATTTTTGTTTTTTCGTGGGGGTGGATTTCCAGATAGTATGTTTTATCTTGGTTAATGGAGGGGATCTCTTTCATATGCGCAATTTCATACCCCTGGGGAAACATGGACTTGAGAGCATTTGTAAGAATGGGATTCAGTTGTTGAGATACAGAAGAAGGTTCTTCAGATTGAGCGATTGCTCCTTCATTGTTTGCTGCAATAAAACAGGCAAAAACAAACCCCCAGAAAATTTTCGATTTTAGCATAAGTCACCCCTTTGTATGGGGTGACTTTATGAGATTTTAGAAGGTTTGGCAAGGAATCTGTTTCCTATTTAACCATTAGAAGCATTCTCCCACAAGTTATGGCTAGCTGCAAAGCTAGATCTTGCCGCTTTTCGTTCATCTGCTGACAGTTTGGAAGATGCTAGGTTTCTAGGATCACTAACAGGTGACGTGGCTACCGCTGTAAGGATAACACTTGGTGGCAATGAAGGCACGGGTGCCGGTGTATTAGACTTGCCAGACGCACTGGAGGTGAGGGATGATTGGGGCATTTGGAGTGATTGTGCAGAAGATGTTGGCATTGTAGCCACGCTATTTCTTATAGTTTCGGGATTTTTTAGAACATTTACTAACGCAGTATAATCTTCTGGATGAGCCTCTATATACTCCAAAGTTGCTACCTTTTCGGTGGCTACTTGCATTAAAACCCATTCAAACCCAGGCTCCTCATTAATAATCCAATTAATAAAGGCTTTTCTTATGCTAAGATCTGGAATGTAGTGTGCCTGTGCTAACACATGTGTTTTTTGAAAATAATGTTTAGCTCTATAAGCACTTTCTAAATCTTTGCTACCTTCTTGTATTTCATTCTGGATATGAGCATTCATCTCTTTTAAAGTATGTGTATATGTGACATTTATGTCATGTCCTATAAATTTTACGATTGCTTTCAAGTATTTTTTCAATAACAATTCTTTCTTTATTTTTTTAACAAAACTCTTATAGGCTTCTGATTCTAAAACTTGATCTCGAGCAACAGCCTCCAAAGTCATCATATTAGTGCTTTCTGCATTGTCCATTGCATCTTGCTGTTTATTGAGCGTTGGAGAAAATCGATAATAATTCCCCTTACTTACACTCGCTTGAACAGCTTCATGAGTTAATTGCATGGGGCCTTTAAATAAGGCTTCTACTGTAGGAGCCAGCATTGCAATAACCCCCGATTTTGTAGGGGTTTTTGGATTATTATAATCCCCCGTTCCTAAGGATAAAACAGTGTATGAGCGTCCTGCATAGATTTTCTTGGCCTCTAACCAAGCTAATAAACCAGGATTATTAGCCATAAGACCCCCATCAGCTAGCTTTAGCTTAATACTTGCGCTAAGGGTTACATCAAAGGCTGGGAAGAAGGTGGGAGCAGCGCTGGTGGCACGCCCAGCTTCATATAAAAATAAATCCATCTTGGGGTTCATAACGCCATAGCGAGTAGCAATGGGGAAAATGGCCTTGTTTTTTAAATCATAGCTTGTAACTACGAGTGGTTTAACCGCCCCAGATATTTTGTTATACCCCAAGTATTCTTGCAGTAATTTCATCAAAGAGTCTGCGCTATACTTGGATACAAAAACGCCCCTTCTCCAGCTGTTTTTGAATACTTTTGTAGCAAGAGCTTTATAAAGATTAACCATTTCTCCAGCTGAGTATTTTTGCTTGCCTTGCTCATTAGGAGTGGTCAAAAAAAGAGCAATCAATCCTCCTGTCGAGGTGCCTACAAAAATGTCACAAATTTCAGTAATCGGTAATCCTATTTGTTGTTCGATATCTGCAATAATAGTAGCTGGAATAATCCCTTTGACTCCCCCTCCATCAAAACTACAGATTAAAATGGGACAGCCTGGTAAAACATTCAAATCGGGATCATGGGTTTTGCCAAAATCCTTAGAGCGTATTTGGGGAAGCATCCAAGGGGCTTTATTTGTTAATAGAGAATAAAGACCCTCAGGCAATGCTTTTCTAGTAGCATCGCTACCATTTTCAGTTGCAATACTTGTTAAAGAAAGACCCCGAATAGCATTGAGGGCAGCTTGCATACAATTGGGATGTTCTTCGACTTTAAAATCTGGATTAGCTAAACATTTCTGAAATTCTTTTAATTTCCCACAGGAGCTTGCGGTGCATGTAAAGACAGCTTTGGTTTTCTGAGGAGCTTGTGTAACTGGAGCAGCTGGAGCAACTTGTGTAGATGGGGCAGCCTCTATCTGGTGGAAACATGAAAATGCACATACTGCAATGAAAAGGATAGTAGAATAGAATTTATTGTTCACCATAGAAGTCTCCCAAATTTTTTTATTTATACTTAATATTACATCATTATTTTAATTATTTCAATATGAAGAGTACATTCAAAAGAATTCAGTTGGTCTTTTACACCCAACAAAAGAGAGAAAAAAATTAATTTCAAAAAAATAAAATGGAGTGTTGACCTGACTAACCAATGTTGACTATAGTGCGTGGGTAGATTGGGCGCTTAGCTCAGCTGGTAGAGCATCTGACTTTTAATCAGGGGGTCGTGGGTTCGAATCCCACAGCGCCCACCAATCTATGTTAAGGAAGCTCCATGGAATACACGTCTCAAGAAAAAAAAGAAGCCGAAAAGTTATTCCGGGCGCCCTGTACCTTTGTGGCAGGATGTACTACTGTTGAAAACTTGCTTCCTGAAATAATGCCCGAGGTTGCCTTTGTCGGCAGATCCAATGTGGGGAAATCATCCTTGATCAACAGTCTTGTGAATCATAAGAATCTAGCCCGTGTCTCTAATACCCCGGGGCGCACCCAAGAAATTAACTTTTTCAATCTGAATGATCAAATCCACCTGGTTGATTTACCAGGATATGGGTATGCCGAGGCCCCTAAAAAAAAGGTCCGTATTTGGAATGAGTTTATGCGAGATTACTTACGGGGCAGATCAGCCCTGCGGCGTGTCTATATATTGATTGATGCGCGCCATGGCATAAAGCCCGTAGATCAAGATATGTTTGAATTGTTAAATGATTCAGCCATATCCTATCAGGTGGTACTCACCAAGGCTGATAAAATCAGTAGTACAGAACTGCAGGTAATCATAGAAAAAACAAAGGTTGGCATTTTAAAGCTTCCTGCGGCCCATCCTGATTTACTCGTAACAAGCTCTGTTAAAAATATGGGGATTGATGATCTAAAGACGGAAATCTATTTGCAGATGTTGCTAGGATAAAGAATTGCCCCCCCCGGTGAAGGAGAGAGGCAAATGAATAAACATCTTCAAGTCTTTAGATGATAGAGATACTCAGATTCTTTTAAAAATATTAAGGGCAGCCAGTAGAATTATGGAATTTTTCTGAACCCGCTTCAGTTCCTGCTATATTTAGTAGCGCGAAACTTTGATGACAACTTAGGACCTCTCTACGATTAACGTCATCACGGGTAAGTTTTATACTAAGGATGCCTTTTGTTTCTTTCCTACGGTTTTTTTGATCTGAGCTCTTATGATAGCCGACAGGGTTAGGACTTCTAAAACGAGAAGCTTTATACAAAACTTTTTCCTCTTTACCTTTCACAAGTATCACTTTGCCGATGTGAAAACTTTTTTCATTTTTAGGAGGTTTTTTACGAGTAACTTTAATAAAATGTCCAGAAGGTATTGTAAGCTGCAGTGGGTTAATCTTTTTATCAGGGTCGACTTTTAACTGGGAGGGATATACCCCATAGTATGAAATTTGCAGAGTCACAGGAGAGGTTGTTCCATTATAAACAACAGAAGTTTTTTCATCTGCTAATTCTACCACCCCCTTAATTGGCTTGCTAACAGTAAAGTCAGGAAAAAAATAATTTGTAATAGAAGAAAAAATATTGAATGCTTGCGGAGAATGATGGGGAAGCCCCCAAAAGGCTACACATAGAAAAATAGAAACAAAAAAATTCATTTCGAACCCCCATAAAATTATAATTATACCCTTATGTTAACATAAAATTTATAATAATTCCATTTTTTAATTGTAGGCCTGTTTAAAAAATGGTCGTAAAAAAGATCCATTAGATAGCTTTCAAAATCCTCTTCCCCTGCAGATCAAAATGAGATAAGAAGATAAAATATATTGGATTTCTTTAGTGTACATGACCAAAAAGCAAAAAAAAACAACCTCAACAAAACCAAAAGCTAAGCCCCAATCCCTTTTAAGGACCCTCCTTAGGGTTTTTGCTGTGGGCGCTTTATGGAGTGTATTTTTTATTGTGGTTGTGGTGGGGTGGTATGCGTTGCATCTGCCGAACCTTAGTAATCCTGAGGTTGTGAAAAAACGACCCAGTGTTGTTTTTATGACCAAAAATCACCAGGAAATCTCTACCTATGGGGACCTGGTGGGGGAGCTCATTACCCATGATCAGGTTCCCCAGTATTTAGTTCAGTCCATTTTAGCAACAGAAGATCGACATTTCTATGAACATCAGGGAATTCATTGGCGAGGATTATTAAGGGCTCTGTGGGTTAATCTGAAATCAGGACGGGTGGTTCAAGGGGGCAGCACCCTTAGTCAACAGGTGGCAAAAAATCTATTTCTTAGTAACAAGCGATCCATGGGTCGTAAGATTCCTGAGTTATTAATTACCTTGTGGCTTGAAACCAAATTTACCAAGGATCAAATTTTAGATGTTTATTTAAACCGAGTTTATTTTGGTCAAGGAACCTATGGCGTGGACGCGGCGTCCCAGGCCTATTTTGGAAAGCCAGTTCATGGCATATCAGATGGAGAGGCTGCTGTCCTTGCGGCTCTTTTGAAGGCGCCCAGTCGATATGCTCCCGGCAGACAGAGCGAGCGGATCAAAATTCGTGCGAAGTTGGTGGTGGATAATACAGTCGCTGCAGGATTTATCTCCGCAAATGCCGCCAAAAGAATCAAGGCCCAGATTGATAATCTACATTTTAGCCACAATCCTTATGCCTATGAATATCGTTATTTTACGGATTGGCTAATGACTCAGATTCCAGGGCTGGTGGATAATAACCAAGATTTGTTGGTGGTTACGACCCTAGATTTGGGAATGGAGAATGGGACACTGGGGGTTCTTGAGGAAAAAATGGCCATTCTATCTAAAAAACATGCGCACATGGAGATAGGTTTTGTCATTATGGCGGAAGATGGGGCAGTTTTGACACTTGTGGGAGGAAAGTCCTATGCAAACAGTCAGTTTAATCGCATCACCCAGGCAGAGCGGCAGCCAGGCTCGGCCTTTAAACCCTTTATTTATCTGGTTGCTTTGGAAAAGGGGCTGGGTCTACAGCATCCTCTTGACGATACACCTGTTAGGGTACAAGGATGGTCTCCCAAAAACTTTGGATGGAAAAGCCAGGGCATCATCACCCTTGAAACAGCCTTTACCCATTCTGTTAATACAGCCGTTGTGAGATTGCTCCAGGAAATTGGCATCAGCAATGTTATGACGCTGATTAACCGCTTGGGATTAAAGGGAAGCTTTAATCGGGATTTAACCTTGGCTTTGGGGGCTTGTACGCTGACGCCCCTTGAACTGATGAAAGGATATGTAATCCTTTTGAATGGCGGAGTGCAGGCGCAACCTTATGGCATCTTAGAAATTAGAAATACCAGCGGAGAGCTTCTTTATCAACACAAGCCCCTTGAACCCTTGCAAGTGATTGCGCCCGAGCTTTCCAAGACCATGAGAAAAATGATGACAAAGGTGGTGGAATCTGGAACCGGCAAAAAGGCTTACCTAGGGTATGTGGATCATGGGGGTAAAACGGGAACCACTCAGCGACATCAGGATGCTTGGTTCATTGGATTCAAGGGAAATCTAGTAGCGGGTATTTGGTTGGGAAATGATGATAGCACCCCCATGGACCGTGTTTCAGGGGGGACTTTGCCTGCGGACCTGTGGGGTAAAGTCATGGCCGTGGTCAGATAAGCTGTGTTTCTTTACCGCCCGACTAAAAAGAAAAAGAGCCTTTTAGTGGAAGGTTCAGATGGAGCGTAGATAAACAACTAGAAAATACATAAACAACTAGGAAGTAGGTAAACAACTAAGTAGGTAAGCAGTATAAACGAAGGAGTGGTATTATATTAAACAAATGCTCTTTAAACTAAAGTCTTTAAATAATAAGGATTTTTGGGAGGGGGGCGAGGGGTGTCTCCCAACATCGCATATATGCGTTATGCCATATTTAAAGCTTTTCAAAACCCTTGTCAAGGCATAAATGCAAAAATGGTTTGAAAAATATGAAATATTTTTTTGAACCACCCCGTTGAAAAACGGGGTCCACCTATCGAATGGGTCCCGGCCTGCGCCGGGATGGTCTGAAGACCACTTCCGCCGGGGTGGTTTAAAAAAACCAATATGTGGTAAAATGAAAAGGCCCCCTCGCCACCCCCCTAATTTCTTTTTTCTCCTCTCCTCTCCTCTCCTCTCCTCTCTTTTCCTTTGTTTTCTTTTTAAATGTCTAGTGGTAAGGGTGTATTTATTCAGCTCTTGAGGATTCTAAGGATTTAGGGTACTTATAATACAATCAAATTAATAAAGGAGAAAGATCATGAGCGTACTTGTTGGCAAAGCGGCCCCAGACTTCACAGCAGCAGCGGTAATGGGCGATAACACTATCCAAGAACAGTTTAACCTGAAGAGCTATCTTAAGGGAAAAAAAGGAGTCTTGTTTTTCTACCCCTTGGATTTCACTTTTGTATGTCCTTCTGAAATCATTGCCTTCAATAAACGGCTAGGGGCTTTCAGAGAGCGTGGGGCAGAGGTCATTGCCGTGAGTGTTGATTCCCACTTTACCCATCTTGCGTGGAAAAATACCCCCGTCAAATCAGGGGGCATCGGTCAGGTG
The DNA here is from genome assembly GCA_964402405.1 of uncultured Hyphomicrobiales bacterium. Taxonomy (GTDB): domain Bacteria; phylum Pseudomonadota; class Alphaproteobacteria; order UBA7879; family UBA7879; genus CAYOCE01. Next base: position 50,760 of record CAYOCE010000002.1, read on the forward strand.
CAATTTCCCATGGTGGCTGATCTAACCAAATCTATTGCGCGGGACTATGATGTGTTGATGGGTGAAGCTGTTGCTTTACGGGGCACGTTTTTAATTGATGAATCAGGCATTATCCGTCACCAGGTTATCAATGATCTACCCCTAGGGCGTAATGTGGATGAGGCCTTGCGCATGGTAGATGCCCTGAATTTCCATCAGAAGAATGGCGAAGTGTGCCCTGCTGGTTGGGAAAAGGGCGAGGAGGGTATGGTTGCAAATCCCCAAGGCGTAGCGGCTTACCTAGAGCGTCATGGGGATGATCTATAGATTTTCCTTTTTATGAGTATCTCTATGAACACGAAAAGTAGCACTGCATGTCCAGACGTATTTTGGTGCGTAATGCCCTTGATTTTAAAAAAAGTTCATGAGACAATAAAGTATAAATATAAATTAAAGAAAGGATCTTACTATGTATAAGGGGTTTATTTTAATGGGAGTAGTGTCTATGCTGGTTATTGCAGGATGTAAAAAACTCCCAGATACGTCAGATGAGAATTTTATCCAAAGCTGTACCAAACAATGCATGTCTCAAGGAATGTCCTTTGATGCAGAGAAGTCATTAAGTACAGAGCCTAATACTTGTATCTGCTTCACAGCAAGTGATCGTGCACCAGCCTAGTTATTAGATTTCGTACATACATATCATCTCCAAATTACCCCCCGCTC
>CAYOCE010000003.1:0-2597 GCA_964402405.1 uncultured Hyphomicrobiales bacterium
ACTAGCTCTTCTATAGCAGAAACTAAGTTTTTAGTCAAATTCACCCTTGAAATAATAAGAGGAACTATTTAATTCACAAAAAAGGAAAAATAGTAAGAAATTCTATGATACTTAAGCAATAATATCCGGGAGTTGGCTTTCTAGTCTTTGAATTTGGTCTTTGAGGGTGGTTTTTTCTTTTCGGGCCTGTTGAATGCCACAATAATCTAAAATGGAATTACGCATCATCATGAGAATCTGATGATCCAAATCCTTATAAACCTTCTGGAGGCGCTTGATTTCTTGTCTTACATTTTCAATATTTAGCATGACTTTCACCCTTTACATGTTATATAGTGTTCCTGTTTCCAGATTTCAAGGTCTTCAATATTGACCGGAAGTGTAGTACATTTTTAAACATTAGGCAATAGGTTTTTAAACGTCAGGGTAAATAAAATGGCAAAGCGTATCGGTATTCTAACAAGCGGTGGGGATTGTGCTGGGTTAAACGCCGTCATTCGGGCGGTTGTTTATGCATCTTTAAACCGCGGATGGCAGGTGATTGGCATTCGTCATGGTATCCAGGGATTGATGGAGCGCCCCCTGCTAACCATGAATTTGGATGAGACCTTTGGGGGCCTGGGGGCGGGTATGCTCTATACCGGCGGAACTATTTTAGGGTCCATCCAACGGGGTGGCACCCTCATTAAGTTGCCTTCTGATCCTAAAAACCAGCACGTGGCGGCACAAATAGTCGAGGGATATAAATTATTGAACTTGGATGCCCTGATCGTGATTGGGGGGGATGGCAGCATCAGAACCATGGCGGCGATCTCTGAAGGTACCCCCATGAACGTGATATGTATTCCCAAAACCATTGATAATGATATTGAAAATACGGAATCCGTTGGATTTACAACAGCCGTCAATGTGGCAACCGAAGCCTTGGATCGCCTGCAACCCACCGCAGCAAGCCACAGCCGCATCATGATCCTAGAGGTCATGGGACGGGATGCGGGGCATATTGCCCTGAATGCAGGCATTGCAGGGGGAGCCGATGTGATTTTGATCCCAGAAATCCCCTACCATCCTGACAATATCATTCAGAAGATTAAAAAACTCCGAGATAAAGGACGCAATTTTGGGTTGATCGTGGTGGCAGAATCCGCCAAAGAACAAGGAAAAAGCGCCACCATGGTTACCTACAAGGCAGGGGAAACCCGCTATGGCGGTGTGGGGCATGCCCTTTGTGATTATTTGGCCACTCGTATGGATGCAGAGGTCCGCGTTACCGTTTTAGGCCATGTGCAACGCGGCGGACAGCCTTCCCCCAAAGATCGCATTCTAGCAACATGTCTGGGAACTCACGCGGTTGAAATGGTTGAACAAAATCGCTTTGGACGAATGGCAGCCTATCAAGATCAGGGAATCACAGATATTCCCCTAAAGGACGCCATTAAAACCTATAGATCCGTTGATATTAACGGAGAGATGGTGCGCACGGCCCGGGAATTGGGCATTTCCTTCGGGGATTAACGACCTACGTTTTTTTAAAAAGAGATGATTAAATTTCTTTAAAAAAAATTTAAAGTCGTATATGGTAAATTGTGCTAAGAATTTGAATCCCAATGAACCACCCCGGCGAAAGCCGGGGTCCATGGAGTGGATATGGATCCCGATTTCTCGGCTACGCCTATCGGCTATGCCGTGGCGAGTCATCGGGATGGCGAAGAAGCAGTATAAACATAAGATTAGGAGCGTATAGATATGTCAGGCCCCTTAATGCCCAAGGCAACAGCTGTTTGGTTATTGGATAACTCAACACTAACATTTGAACAAATTGGTGCGTTTTGCAATCTGCATCCCCTCGAGGTGCAGGCGATTGCTGATGGGGAGTTGGCCCAGGGAATCGTGGGGATGGACCCCATCACCACCGGTCAATTACTCCGCGAGGAAATCAAGCGTTGCGAGGCTGACCCTGCGCAAAGATTACAACTTTTGATCTCAACCGACCAAAGAAAGAGAACAAGTTCTGGGGCGCGGTATACGCCTATTGCAAGACGTCAAGATCGTCCTAATGCCATTTACTGGTTATTAAAAAGCTATCCAACCCTGACAGATGCCCAAATTGGTAAATTGGTTGGCACAACAAAATCTACAATCGATTTGATTCGCACTCGTAAACACTGGAATATGCAAAATATAAAGGGGGAAAGCCCTGTGATGCTGAGCATTTGCTCCCAACAGGAAATAGATGAGATGGTTGCCCGCAATGAAAAAAAAGCAAATCCTGTAATAAAGGTAAAGACAGAGAAGAAAAAAAGAGTTATTATTAAGAAGAAAGTAACTATTAAAAAAGAAAAGGGGAGAAAAATGGAAGTTAAAAAATCAACTAAGAAACCTGCAGCTAAAAAAGCTACAGCCAAGAAATCTGTTGTGAAGAAGGTGGCAAAGCCTGCTGCTAAGAAACCTGTTGTGAAGAAGGCAGTAGCTAAGAAACCAGCTGTTAAAAAAGCAACAAAGCCAGCAGCTAAAAAGGCTGTTGTGAAGAAAGTCGCAGCTAAGAAACCAGCTGTTAAGAAGGTTGCAAAGCCTGCGGCTAAGAAACCTGCTGTTAA
>CAYOCE010000003.1:2697-41268 GCA_964402405.1 uncultured Hyphomicrobiales bacterium
AGAAACCAGCTGTTAAGAAGGTTGCAAAGCCTGCGGCTAAGAAACCTGCTGTTAAAAAGGTTGCAAAGCCTGCGGCTAAGAAACCTGCTGTTAAAAAAGCAGTAGCGAAGAAGCCTGCTGCTAAGAAATAAGTAGCACTTCGAAGTTGACATAATTATAGCCCATCCCGACGAAAGTGGTCGTGGACCATCCCGGCGAAAGCCGGGATCCATTTGATCAATACGCCTTATGGGCCCTTTTTTTTCAACGGGGTAACCTGAAGGTCACTTTCACCGGGGTGGCCCGTTAAAGGCCACTTTCATCAGAGTGCTCAGAGAATGACACCTCTCTTTGGCGCAACCCCCTTAAGGACATAACTATGAACAAAGAACTCCTCCAAAAACTTCGGGCCTACTTTTTTTCAGGATTGCTAGTCACAACGCCTATTTTGATTACTTTCTATGTCATATGGTGGTTGGTTACTTCTACTGATCAATGGGTTCAGAAATTTTTGCCCTCAGGGTTCTTTAAAATCCCCGCACTCCCTTTTATTATTCCTGGTTTTGGGCTGTTGATTGTGACTCTATCTCTTTTAGCCATGGGCGCCCTCACCAAAGGAGTCCTGGGGAAATTTTTCCTAAAAAAAGGAGAGGAAATTTTAGATAAACTCCCTGTGGCCCGCAGCATTTACACAGGCACCAAGCAAATGATGGAGGCCTTTATTGGGGATGGCAAACAATCTTTTCGCGAAGTCGCCTTGATCGAATACCCCCGCAAAGGTATTTGGTCCTTATGTTTTGTGACGGGCAATACCCATGGAGAGGTCCAGCTAAAAACATCTGACCAAGTCATTAATGTGTTCCTACCAACCACCCCCAACCCTACCTCGGGCTATCTCCTATTCATCCCAAAGGACGAAGTTCATATTTTAGAAATGTCTGTGGAAGATGGCATTAAAATGATTGTCTCTGCCGGCATTGTCACCCCAACTTTCAAACCGAAGAAGAAGGTTAAGGTTGTAGATCCTAAGAAATAAGAGAAAAAAGTTTCTTTACCTTTCTATTTTTACCCTGTAAATTGGGAATATGATTCCCAATTTGCGAGGTAAAGTGCCCTTAGGCTTCCATCAGCATTACAGGTAACTTTATGAATCAATCCCTCTCCAAATCAGATTTACGCATCCACCTAAAACAAAAAAGGCACGATTTTCATATATCCTGTGATCAGCTGCTCGTGGCAAATCAATTAAAGGAAACCTTCTTACAACACATCCCCCTTAAGCCCCATCAAAAAATTACAGGGTATCTCCCTATTAATAGTGAAATAAGCCCCCTCCCCCTGTTACAGTATTTAGAATCTAGAGGATATACATTGGGAATGCCCAAGGTTGAAAATGATACTCTGATATTTCTAGAGTGGGCATCTACGACCCCTTTAGCCAAAGGAAATTTTGGTACTTTGGAACCGTCTTCTGGAAACACCCTAACGCCCGATATCATTTTAATGCCCCTGTTGGGGTTTGATGAGGCGGGTAATCGATTAGGATATGGTCGAGGGCATTATGACAAGGCTCTTGCTACTTTTTCACAGGAAAAAACTCCGTTAAAAATTGGATTGGCCTACAATATTCAAAGGCTAGACTACATTCCAGCAGAATCCCATGATGAAAAATTAGATTGGGTGATTACCCCCACCCGAGCTTGGAAGTTTTAAAAACTTCTTTAAAATATATGTATAAAAAAATACAAATATTTACAAAATAAATAAAAAATGATATTATATAAATATATAATAACTTTTTTGGGAGAAAAAAATATTAATATTGACAATGATTTGTTTAGTATCTGGAGTTTCTCAGGTTTCCCTTGCCACCAAAGGAGGCGGTACAGATGCCAGCGGAGGCACTATAGGCGGTTACAACCCTTGTGTCGCACATCTAAACGATCCTACTACTTTAGAAAGCTGCTGTACTGAAAAAAAAGGGGCGGGGAGGGCATGCCACCCATCAACAAATAACATCTAAAAAAATATAAATTTTCAACTTTTATAGAAAATTTTTCTAAATAAATATAAGAATCCAGGAATAATTTGGTTTGTGACCGATTCAATTCCTGGATTTTTTATTTTCTAATGTTACAGAAGATCGTGACTATTCTATCTCTCAGCAACCACAAAAACCATTCTGCCAAAAATGAGGTTCATTTAGCCATCGGATCGGGATTTCTCTGGAATGGTCTTTAGGCCATTTTCCTCGGAATGATTCAAAAGCTACGCCCCAATCTCTCTAATACCCCCTTATAATCTCAAGAATTCAAAAACTTGCAAAATTTAAACAATTTCTATAGGATAGGGAAGATAGTTTATAAATTTAGGATTTGAGATTAGAGAGAGCAGATGTTCATTCAATGTGAAGAAACCCCCAATCCCTTAACCCTAAAGTTTCTGCCTGGTGAAGTTTTATTGGACCAGGGGACGCTAGAGTTTAAATCTGCTGAGGATGCCTGTCAGTCCCCATGGGCTGCCTCGTTATTTCAAATCAAAGGCATTCAAGGGGTATTTATTGGATACGATTTCATCTCTGTTACCAAAACAGCTGATCAAGAATGGTCCATTCTAAAGCCTTTGATTTTGGGGCGATTAATGGAAAATTTGACATCCCATACCCCTATTGTACAAAACCAAGAAACCTTAGAGATAGAGACATCTGAAGAAGATGCAAAAATTGTAGCAGAAATTCGGGAATTGTTGGATACGCGTGTTAGGCCTGCCGTTGCCATGGATGGGGGAGATATTTCCTTTGCTGGATTTGAGGATGGAATTGTGTATGTACGCCTTAAGGGGGCGTGTTCTGGTTGTCCCAGCTCTACGGTGACCCTAAAGAGCGGTATTGAAAGTATGCTCAGGCACTATGTGCCCGAGGTCGTTTCTGTTCAAGAAGTAGCTTAAAAGAAAGATTTCTATGGAAAAAAGTAAAAACATACCTATATTACCTATAGAAAGATAAAGGGAGGGATACGTGAAAATCATTAAAACCAGGCTTTTTACTTTACTAGTAGGCATTCTACTGACCATCGGCACAGTTATGGCAGCAGGACCTTTATCAAATGTTATTTCTCAAAACCTTAGTAACAAAGATATGGATATCCTTATTAAAACAGTTGTGGGGGAATCTCGGGGCGAGAATATGAAGGGCATGCAAGCAGTGGCTGAAGTCATCTTAAATCGAGTCAGAGATGACCGCTTTCCCAGCACGGTTTCGGAGGTATGCCTCCAACCAAAACAGTTTTCTTGCTGGAACAAAAGAGATCATAATCGCTCTAAAATAAATGGCCTTAGTAGCCAAAGTCGTTTTTATAGAATGGCAAAATTAGCTGTAAACAAGGCTCTTTATGAACGTCGGGTTTTACCTGAAAATGTAACCCATTTCCATACCCGAGCTGTCTCTCCCGGTTGGGCACAAGGTAAAAAGCCTGTTGCTAGAATCAAGCAGCATGTGTTCTACTCCGCATAGGAATTTAATTGACACTACAAGCGACTTATGTAAGCGTAGGACGTGATTTTTAAAGAATAAAGGTTTGATTAATGGTGTCTAAAATACGTCTTTTATGTTGTCTTGCTCTAGTCCTGCTTGCCGGTGCTGGGTGTTCCCCTACCCTTCATATCAGGGGAAATCTGCCAGATGAAAAGGATCTTGCAAAGGTTCAGGCAGGGGTTCACACAAAGGAACAAGTATTAACTCTATTGGGCCCTCCCTCTACTACGGAAAACTTCTCTGGAAATTATTGGGTATATATCGGCGAAAAAACGTCCGATGTTGCCTTTTTCCGACCAGAGGTTCTCAAGCGATATGTTACCTTTATATCCTTTGATGACAATGGTGTTGTGACCTCTATCACGACAGATGACGCAAGTCAGGGAGAAACTGTAGAAAGTGTGGGTCGCGTGACCCCAACCATGGGTCGAGATCCGAGCTTGTTTAAAGAAATATTTGCTGTTGGTAAGATTGACCAGGCAAAACACCAACGTGGCGGGCGTGCAGCTCAGTATGCAGGCCGGTAGGGGTTTAAGAATTTAGAACGTTTTATTGTCATCCTCGCCAAGGGCGTATAGCCCGCCGGCGGGGATCCAGGAAAAAAGGAGAACCTTTCACCGATGAAATCTCTTATAAAATAAGAGATTTCTGAAGATTCAAAAATACAGCGCTTTCTTTTTCTGGATCCCCGAACCACTCCTTTAGGGAGTGGTCCGAGGATGACACCTTTATTTTTCAAAAAAAGATTCAAAACTTTGCCCCAAGGTACATATGCAAAAATTTCTACCCCTTAAGAACCAATATCACCAAGTTATCCAAGCAGTGCAGGATGCCGGGGGTAAACCCTTTTTTGTGGGCGGGTGTGTCCGGGATATTTTATTAGGAGAACCTATAAAAGATGTGGATATAGAGGTCTATGGCCTTTACCATCAAGCCCTAAAAAAAGTACTTTTACCCTTAGGCGATGTGATTTTTGTGGGAAAAAGTTTTGGGGTTCTTAAAATACCTCACTTGAATCTAGACATTTCTTTGCCGCGCCTAGATCAAAAGGCTGATATAGGACATACGGGGTTCCTTATCACCACAGATCCAACTCTGGATTTTAAAACAGCCACCAAACGCCGAGACCTAACCATCAATGCGATGGGATACGATCCCATAGAAAATGTTCTATTAGATCCCTATGGGGGAATGAATGATTTGCAAAATAAGGTTTTAAAAGCGGTTGATTCTAAAACCTTTTGTGAGGATCCCTTGCGGGCCCTGCGGGTTGCAGGATTTGCAGCACGATTTCTAATGACCCCAGATTCAGAGCTTATTTCTCTTGCCAGTCAATGTCCTTTGAATGAATTATCTGCAGATCGTATCCAGGAAGAATTTTATAAATTGTTGGTTAAAGGGAAAAAACCCTCCCTTGGGTTTGAATTTTTACACGCAGCCCAGTTATTGAAATATTTCCCAGAGATCCAGGCCCTTCAAGGAACACTTCAGAATCCCCTGTGGCACCCAGAAGGAGATGTTTGGGTTCACACCCTGATGGTGCTTGATATAGCCGCTAAATCGCCAGTGGATTTGTCTAAGAGATTCATGATGATGTTGGCCCTTTTAGCCCATGATTTTGGAAAACCTTTGGTAACACATCAATTGCCAGATGGAGCCTGGTCTTCCAGGGGGCATGAGGGAGCCGGGATTAAGCCAACGCAGGTATTTTTAAAACGTTTAAACATCTCGGACACTCTTCAGAAACAAATTCTATGTTTGGTCAAACATCACTTAGCTCCTATTCTGTTGATTAAACAACAGGCAGGTGATGGCGCTTTTCGGAGGCTTGCGCGGGAATTAGATCATGTGGGATTAACCCTGATGGACCTTGCGTGGCTTGCCCGGATGGATCATTTGGGACGAACAACGGAGGATGCTATACAGAGCCTAGCCCCCACGGTTGATGCCTTTGAAACCCGCATCAAACAATTAAATCTGGAGACCGCCCCCAAGGACGTTGTTCAAGGCCGTGATTTAATTGAACGAGGCTTAGAACCAGGAAAGCACTTTTCCGAAATTTTAGAAAAATGCCGCAAAATACAGGATGATGAAGGACTACAAGATCCTCGCGTTATTTTGGAAAAGGCAGGAATTTAGCCCCTCTTTTCTTTTTCTATTTTAAACCATTCCTCTTGAGAATTTTGTACATATAGTATAGATAGATCTTATGACATATCATTCAAAATCAATTGCTTTAATCGGATGTGGCGACTGGGGCCAAAATATCATTAGAACCCTATCTCACATGGGTGTTCTGCGGGCTATTGTGGATACATATCATGGGGAAAAAGCCCAGGCTTTATCCCAATCCTATCAGGTACCGTTACTATACCCTGATGATGCTCTAAGGGACCCTGAAATCCTGGGGGTGATTATTGCAACCCCCACCCCTACTCACTTTGATCTCGCTAAAAAGGTGCTAATGGCGGGCAAGCATGTGTTGGTTGAAAAACCCATGGTAACAGATTTAGATCAAAATAAGCTCCTTGAAAAACTAGCGACTGATAATAACCTGGTTTTGTTAGTAGGTCATTTATTACAATACCATCCAGCCTTTAGAACTATTTTAGATTTGATAGGTCAGGGAACTTTAGGGGATATTCAATACGTGCAATCAAATCGCATGAACCTAGGGAAGCTCCATGCCCATGATGATGTCCTATGGGATTTTATTCCCCATGATTTATCCATGGTTTTGAAAGTGATGGGGGAACTCCCTGAACGCGTACGGGCTACCTGCAGTTCCTATGCTATTAAGGATGTGGGTGATATATGCTCGGTAGAGTTAAAATTTGCAGGGAATAAATTTGGCCGTATCTTTTTGTCTCGCTTGAGCCCTTTCAAAGAGCACAAATTAACGGTGATAGGGTCCAAGGCCATGGCTGTGTTTGATGATACCCAGCCTTGGACCCATAAACTGGTGCTAACCCATTATGAGATAGAGCGTGCGGGCACCCCTAGATTAATCAAGGGAGAGGTTGAAAACGTTAACCTCCCCGCCTCGGAGCCCTTACGCCTAGAATGCCAACATTTCCTAGATGCCATCGCCGGAAACGCCATCCCCAGAACCCCCGCCCGGGATGCCGAGGATATCTTGCGCGTGATTCTACAGGCGCAAGATTCTATTAAATTAGGGGACTGGGTGTAACCTCTGATTTGAAAGACCAAAAACATCATCACTCTGGACAAAAATAATCCCACAAAATGTGGGATTATTTGTAGGGCTGGCTAATATTAAGGGGTGATATATCTATTCTTGTAAGGAGAGAATAGCTTGAAATAAGCTGTCATACTCTGTTGGGTCGTCCCTTCCCTCTAAAATCTGGCCCCAGGTTGGTTCGTCTAGCCTCCCTAATAGGTTCCCCACAGCGTCCTTTGTACTATAAGTTGTCCAAGAATCGTCAGTGTCCTCAGCAGTATATAAAATATTTTTGGGTAAAGATTGATCAAGATGAAGACTAACCTGTAAGGATCCATATTGTTTCTCAAAAACAGTTTCCTCTTCATTGATTTCGTTCTCGTTGAAGACGCGTGATATATTTCCAACTTCCAAGAATTCTACATTTTCCCCAGGGTACTCTGCAAAATTAAATAACATTAGAGCTTGAGGTGGATCTTGAAAAGCTTGCATTATGTTATCTCGCAGCCCAACATTTCTAGTTTTAATAGTAAGAATTCCTGTAGGAAAATATCTGTTTTTAAATTCCTCTTTTGTAAGGTCAGTAATTTCAATTAAGCGGCCTATGTCGTCATCACAACAACGGTGCAATCGTACTGGAATATTAGCCTCAAGAATATTTTCTTGATAAGCAGCAAAAGGACTATACCCTAAGAACCCCATTAATAAAAAACTAGAAACAAAATTTATCTTTTTCATTTTAATTCCTTTCTTCATATATTTATACACACATTAAAATCACAGATCTATTTCCGTGAAGATTTACATAATAAATATATAGGAATGCACAATGATTATTTCAAGGAAAAAAATGAATAAATTGAGAATTTTAAAAAAGGCTCTATTTTTTCAAAAATGTCGTCACCAAACATAAGGCACCCATACCTGACAAAAAATACCCAGGGATCAACGGATCGTTATAAACACTAATAATATAGGTCAGGAAAATAGGGGCGGTACCGCCGAAGATGGTGCTTCCCAAATTGTAGCTAAAACTAATGCCCGTGTAGCGTCCTTGGCTGGGAAATAGTTTTTGCATATAGGAATTTTGGGATCCAGAAAGGGCTGCAAAAAGAATCGCAAAGATGAATTCTGCCCCCAGTAAATGTGGCCAAGTTTTCATTTGGATCATGATGAATACAACAGGCATGAACAAGATGGTCATAAGGCACATCACCCTAATAAACAATTGTGAATTGGAAAAATCGAACCATAATCCCATCAATGGTGTCGCCACTAAATAAACAGCAAGTCCTATCATATTCAGTAGCATGGCATCATGAAGAGGTATTCCCAAAGAGTTGGTGAAATACACATTCATAAACCCAATCAAGGTATAGGCAACCGCCCCATCCAAGGCCCCAATGGAAAAGGTTTTAATCATCGACGGTAGATGGTTTTTAATTACATGGTGGAGAGGTTTTTTGGAAATTGTCTTGTTTCTTTTCATTTCCTCAAAGACAGGTGTTTCATCAACGCGCCGCCTTAGGTAAAACCCCAGAAGACTAATCAAGGCGCCTAGGATAAAGGGAACTCTCCACATCCAATTTGGTCCCTGGGTGCTGGTCACTAAAAATCCCATGCCCATGGCAAGGAGTCCACCAATCCCGCCCGAGCTACCAATGATAGCACTCACAAATCCGGGATATTTATCCCCAATATGCTCAAGGGCAAAAATGGCTGCGCCATTATATTCTCCGCCTGCAGATGCCCCTTGCAATAGACGACACCCCACAATAATCAAAGGAGCTAAAATACCGATATATTCAAAATCTGGGGTAATGCCCATGATGAGCGTTGGCAATCCCATCAATAAAATAGAAACAGACAGGGCATGTTTTCGACCGAATTTATCTCCTAAATACCCAAACAACAAAGCCCCAAAGGGACGCATGACGAATCCTGCCAAAAAGGCTCCATAGGCGGCAAGCAGGGAGGCCGTATCACTGTGGGCTGGAAAATAAACTTTAGCGAGAATCGCAGCAAAAACACCATAAAGGGTGAAATCGTAGAACTCCAACACCGTCCCCAAAATACTGGTAAATATAATCTTAGATTTTTTCATGGTCGCCATGTTTAGCCCTTCTTCGTAAAACTATTTCTGCACCTTAACAAAAATAGTTTTTTTTTCAACTAAAAAGGATTGCGCAATAGGGGGTAGGTTCGCTAGACTGAATATAGAAACTTGAGTTCAAGATAAAAATCTAAAAATTGTAAAGATGGTGTCATCCTCGCTAAGGGCCCTCAGGCCCGCCAGCGGGGATCCAGAAAAAGCAAGCGCTGTATGGATCCCCGACCTGCAAAAATACCTTATTTTATAAGGTATTTTATTGGCCGAGGATGACAGCCTTTTTTTCAATAGATTTCCGTTAGAACTTGAGAAATATATTATATAAATTAGGGGTGAATAAATGATTGATACAAGCTCAGGCACTGTTGTAATGGCAAGTACGGTTCATAAGTTAGATGTTTCCGCATGGGGCCTCTTTTGGAACGCCGATATTGTTGTGCAGGCAATTATGGTGATGCTCCTGGCGGCATCTGTTTGGTCATGGACGATTATGTTTACAAAATGGGCCCAATACAGATCTGTTGCCAAAGAAACCAAACGCTTTGAGGATATATTTTTCTCCAGCTCGAACCTTGATGAAATCGCAGAAAAAGCCCGATATAATACATCGAGCCCTATGGTACAACTCTTTTTAAAAACCCTCCACGAATGGAACGCCTTAAAATCCAAGATTCAAGACCCCCAAGAATGTCTTGAAAAGGTTGATCGTCTGATGACAGGCTCCATCCGTAATAGCTTGGAAAAGTTGGAATCTCATTTAGGCTTTTTAGCAACGGTTGGATCCACAGCCACATTTGTGGGTCTTTTTGGAACGGTATGGGGTATTATGCACAGCTTCCAATCAATTGCAGCCTCTAAAAACACCAGCCTTGCCGTTGTGGCCCCAGGTATTGCCGAGGCCCTATTTGCAACAGCCCTGGGGTTGATTGTGGCAATTCCTGCCGTGGTTGCCTATAACCGACTTTCTTCTTTTTGTAATGCTTATGGATCAAGACTAGAAAACTTTGCTGATGAATTGATTGTGGTTCTTAGAACAAAATCGTAGAGAAGGACTGATACCATGGCATTCAATGTTAACACACGATCTTCTGGATCGAGGCTAGGAAAACGACATCACCCCGTTTCAGATATTAACGTCACGCCCCTCGTGGACGTCATGTTGGTATTGCTGATTGTTTTTATGATTACAGCCCCCCTCTTAAATGTGGGGGTAGAAGTGGATCTACCTAAAACCGAGGCCGCAGCCCTGAGTGATAAAACAGAACCTTTGGTGATTACCATTAATCATAAACAAGAATTATTTCTGCAAGAAACAAAAATAGAATGGAACAAGTTAATTCCCAGACTGCAGGCCATTAGCGAACATAACCAACGCTTGAAAATTTATGTTCGGGGGGATCAGAACATTCATTACGGAAAGATAATGGAATTGATGGGAATGCTGAGTAATGGTGGGTTTGAAAAAGTAGCCCTAATCGCCGAGCCACCAAAATAACCAAAAAGGATAGCTTTTTTTGGAAAAAATATGAATTTGAAACGCCCAGTATTATATTCAATTGGTCTACATATCTTCGTCATCTTGTTGATGGTTGTGGGGATGCCTCACTTTTCCAAAAAACATCCCCTATCTCCCCCCTTGGTACAGGTTGAAATGGTGAAGATTGGCCCAAAAACCTTAATCCCCCTAAAGACGATGGAAGAAAAACTGGTAAAGCCCCAGGAGATGCCTAAACCTGTGCCAAAGGCCCAACCAAAGCCAGAGCCCATAAAACCCAAAACCCCTGATCCAAAACCTGATGTTGTTCAAATCCACAACAAAAAGGAACAGGCAAAAGTGGCGCTCAAAAAGACCCCTGAAAAGCTCAAGGAACCTGAGCCTTCTAAATCAAAAAAGCAGGCAGATAAAAAGAAAACCAAGACAAAACCCAAGGAAGATGATTTTATGTCTGTCTTAAATTCCCTGGAAAAAATGCCCGCCCATCAGGAATCAAAATCTAAAGATACTAAAAAAACAAAGAATGCCAACCCTGCAGGGAATGACATTACAGATACCTTGACCCTATCGGAATTGGATGCTTTGCGGGCGCAATTGTCACGATGCTGGGCGTTACCCGCAGGGGCACGGGAGGCAGAAGGATTGATTGTGGAAATCAAAGTGACCATGAATCCAGATGCAACCGTTCAGCAAACTAAAATTATGAATGAATCTAAAATGTCCAAGGATCCGTTTTTCCAAACAGCCGCTGAAAGCGCCAGACGGGCCTTGCTGGATCCTGCCTGCAGTCCGTTACTATTGCCCGCCAATAAATATAATGAATGGCGGGAATTTAAAATTACATTCAACCCTAAGGAGATGTTTTCATGAATACCCCTCGTCTTTCAAACTGTGGATCGCTAAATTTCAAGTATCTTCGTCGGGCATGTATGAAGAATACATTATCCCTCCTCGGTCTTTCATTTAGCCTCCCACATTTTGAAATACTTCAGGTAAGGAAGATAGTTTTATTTATTCTCTGTATGCTATTGCCAATTACTGCATCCACCAATGCCAGTCTTCATTTAGAGGTCACGCAAGGGAATATTAAACCTATGCCTCTTGCAATCACCCACTTCGAGACCAGCACACCCCAGGAAAAAGAAGTGGCTGATAAGATTGTTAAGATCATTAAGGATAATCTAATTAGTACAGGCCTATTTTTAATGATTAGCAGCGATGCCTTTATTCAAACTATAATTCCTTTTAACGTACGCCCTCGTTTTGATGATTGGCGCAAGCTGAATGCCCAAGCCCTGGTGAATGGTAAAGTTGAAACCCTTCCCAATGGCCATGTTAAAGTAAGCTTCCGCTTGTGGGATGTACTAGCTGAGCAGCCCATGGCGAATTCATCGTTACAAACAACGGTCAAATACCATCGTCGTATCGCCCATTTGATTTCAGATGCCATCTACAAACGGATCACAGGGGAAGATGGATATTTTGATACGCGTATTGTCTATGTGGCAGAGCGAGGTCCCCAGAAATATCGTCAAAAGAGGCTCGCCATTATGGATCAAGATGGAGAAAATCACCAATATCTGACGGATGGAAAATATATGGTCCTAACCCCTAGATTTGACCAGAACCTTCAAAAAGTTGCCTATTTATCCTATATTGGTCGAATGCCCAAAGTCTTTGTTTTAGATTTGGAAACAGGTAAGCATGAACTAGTGGGGCATTTCCCTGGAATGACCTTTGCCCCTCGGTTTTCACCAGATGGGAGTAAACTCGTTTTAAGCCAATCTTTGAAGGATAAAACCTCCATTTATTTGGTGGATCTAAGAACAAAAGAATCACGCCAACTAACAAATTTTCCTGGAATCGATACATCGCCTTCCTATTCTTCTGATGGTAGATCAATTGTTTTCAATTCGGATCGCAGTGGAACAAAGCAGCTTTATGTTATGGATGCCAATGGGGGAAATATAAAACGTATCAGCTTTGGCAAAGGTACCTATGCAACGCCGGTTTGGTCACCCCGGGGAGATCTGATTGCCTTTACAAAAACACAAGGAGGACAGTTTTACATTGGAGTCATGAAACCCGACGGATCAGCAGAAAGACTTTTATCGACAGGATTTGTGGTGGAGAGCCCCACCTGGGCCCCCAATGGCAGAACCATCATGTTTGCTCGCCAAGAAAAATCAACGCCAGGCAAAGCTGGCATTGTAAGACTTTATGCAACTGACATTACGGGAAACCATGAACGAGCCATCCGCATTCCGGGAGATGGATCTGATCCTGCCTGGTCCCCCTTACTGCCCTTAATATTTAAGTAGAGGATCGCTTCTAACTGTAATTTTATCTCTCTCAGACCACCCCGGCGAAAGTGGCCTTTAGGCCCTCCCGGCGTAGGCCGGGATCCATTCGATAAATCGCTGCATGGGTCCCGTTTTTCAACGGGATGACCTGAAGGCCACTTTCGCCGGGGTGGTCCTGAAAGAGAAAAATAGAGTAATTTGTACTTTTTAACGTCGAACTCTATACTCTACCCCTCACCATCTGCATCCACTCTTCTTCATTCAATATCTTAACCCCTAGCTTGAAAAGAACTCTATTAGTCCTCATCAATAACCATGTGGGAAGATGATTGACGAGGTGGTGCTGCATTTAAGGGATCTTTATATTCAACATGTATCAGCCCCCCGTTAAATTCATTTGAAAATATAACAATCTTATTTGAACTGTATTGAGGGTCTATCCACCTTCCATTGAACTGTGAAACATTAGGAGGAGGAGCTCCGATATCAGGTGGAGGAAGCAAATCATCATATTTTGGCATTCCTCTAGTCATTAATACAATACTCTTGTGATGACCATTTTCAGTAAAACATTTCAACCTATCTAAATTTGTTATTTGTACTTCCCCAGTACTTACCCTCTGACGCACATAAAGAGGCAGGTCTTCTTTCCTTAAATGAAACTCCCCATAGGGTCGCCCAGAAAGAGGAGGGGGCACATTAAATCCGTCTCCATTATTATCGATCACAATTTCGTGTTCTCCACCTCTATCTCTTACCTGAAAAGAAATTTTCTCAATATGAATAGGCATTCTTGGAACCATATTATGCATCGTAAGCACATTGTCTGACGGCGTTATGACATTTTTATGGGTTAAGTTTGTAAACGGATCTTTTTCGAATTCTGTAGGTGAATTTCTATCACCTAATCCCAAGGCTTTCACGTTAATTATAGATAAAAAAAATAGAACAAAAAGAAGAAAACCTTTTTTCATAACTCACCTCCTAAATTATCAATAATTTTAGAGTAAATATTTTTAAAAAATTTGTCAATTTTTTTAATATCACCCAACTATCCCCATCCACTCTTCTTCATTCAATACTTTAACTCCTAGTTTTTCAGCTGTTGTAGCTTTGCTACCAGGATCTTCGCCCACGATGACAAAATCGGTTTTTTTGGAAACCGTATTGGTGACCTTGGCCCCCAGCTTTCGCGCGATTTCCTGGGCCTCTGGCCGGGGCATATCCTTTAAGGTTCCCGTAAACACAAGGGTTTTTCCGGATAGGGGGTGATTCAATTCTGTGGCAATGGGGGCAATTTCTTGAATCTGCAGATGCTCTGCCAGTTTTTCCACCAACTCTTGATTCCGATGATCTCCCGCAAATCGACAGAGGGAATCCGCCACAATGTCCCCTACCCCTTCGATGGTTAATAACTCTTGATACGCTTCGGTCTCAATGCCTACAGACGCTTGCTTCAGCGCCCCCCACCACCCACTAAAGGTACCATAATGCTGGGCCACGACTCGCGCTGTTACTTGGCCCACATGCCGAATTCCCAGCGCGTAAATGAATCGATCCAGAAAAATCTGGTGTTTGGCGCGGATCGCCTCGAATAGGTTTTTCGCTGATAAATCTCCCCAGCCTTCTTGTAATCGTAGGGGAGTCAGGCTTTCTTTATCGCGGGCCTCTAGTGTGAAAATATCCAACGGAGATTTGATTAAGTTTTGATCCCAGAAAAACTGAATAGACTTACCGCCCAGTCCATCAATATCAAAGGCATGTTTGGAAACAAAATGTTTCAATAATTCAACGGATTGGGCGGGGCAATTGAATCCCCCCGTACATCTAATGGCAGCTTCATCCTTTTCTCGAATCACAGAACTGCCACACGATGGACAGACCTTGGGAAACTCAAAGGGCTCTGAACGTTGCGCTGTTGATGGTAATACCTCCACTACCTGGGGAATCACGTCCCCTGCCCGCTGCACAATGACATGGTCCCCTACCCGAATATCCTTGCGAGCGAGTTCATCCTGGTTATGAAGGGTTGCCCGCGCAATCAAGGCGCCGCCAATGTTAATGGGTTCAAGATCCGCCACAGGGGTCAAAACCCCTGTCCGCCCCACTTGAATGTTAATAGCTTTTAAAACAGTTTCTCCTCGTTGTGCGGGAAATTTATAGGCAATGGCCCACCGGGGCGCCCGGGCAATGAATCCCAGTGCTGCCTGTAAATCCATGGAATTCACCTTATAGACAACCCCATCAATATCATAATCCAGCGCACTTCGCTCATGATAGACCCGCTGATAATACTGATGAATATCCGCAAGGTTATGACACAGCATCGTCAAATGCGCCGTAGGGAATCCCCACTCTTCCAACTGCTTCAGCAATGCCTGTTGCGTGGGAATATGGGGCAAATTGGAACTAAGGGAATAAGCAAAAAATTTCAGAGGCCTTGCAGCTGTAATCCTAGAATCCAATTGTCTGAGAGACCCTGCTGCCGCATTCCTAGGATTGGCAAAGAGGTCCTCGCCTGCTGCCTGGCGTTCCTCATTTAGTTTTAAGAAATCTTCTTTAGATATATACACTTCCCCGCGAATCTCAATCAAATCAGGGATGTTAGTCCCTTTTAATTTCTGGGGAATATCCTTAATAGTCTTAAAATTCAGAGTCGCATCTTCTCCTACGACTCCATCCCCTCGTGTCGTTCCTTGGATGAAGATGCCTTTTTCATACCTAAGGGACGCAGAAAGCCCATCAATTTTAGGCTCCGCAAAGCAGGGAATTTCCTGATCCATGGGCAGACCCAAAAACCGGCGTGCCCGGTCCAAAAAATCCGATAGATCTGTGTCTTTGAAAGCATTATCCAGGGACAACATAGGCGATAGATGTTTAGCTTTTGTAAACCCAGACCTAATGGGACTTCCCACCCGTTCAGATCGGCTATCTGGACGCTTTAACTGGGGAAAGCGGGCCTCGATATCCTTTAACCGTTTTGCAAGGATATCATACCGCGCATCAGAAATAGCCGGGGCATCCTTGTTATAATAAAGATCATCATAATAGGCGAGCAACGCCCCCAGAGACTCCAATTCCGCAGCCGCCTGGGATTCCGTTAATTCAGCAACCGCAGGCTGTGCCTCTATATCATATTCGCGTCTATGCATGGGTTATATTCTTAATAAGAAATCTTCACGGGTTTCTACTGTTAAATGTCCATGATTAGCTTGTGTTTTAGATATCTGAATATCCACATCATAAGAAAGATGGTTCAGAAAATTAAGCAATCTTTCAGCTGTAAATCTAGAGTACTCTCCGTGCTTTAATTTAGATACATCTGGTTGTGTAATTCCCATAATTTCAGCTGCTTTCTTTTGCGTTAATTTTTTTTCTAAAATAGCTTGATGAACAAAATACGCAAGTTTTGCCTTTAATAATTCCTCTTCAGGATTTTCAAACCCCAAATCTTGAAAGACATTACCTGAACTTTCTTCAAATTCTTTATCATCCATTTTCCATCTCCTGAACACATTTTAAACGATTTTTAATTAAGTCTATATCCTCTTTTGGCGTCTTAATTCCAGATTTCGATTTCTTCTGGAACACATGAAGAACATAAATCCGTTTAGCAAATTGAACCGTATACACAGCACGAAAGGTATCTGTCCTATAATCTCTTAAAATCTCATATACACCACTACCAAAGCCTTTCATCATTTTCGTATTAGAGACTCGACTTCCTATTTGGGCAAAGTATAAAGCTTGACCCATCAATCTTTTTACTTCCGCCGGAAATCCTGAAACTGCTTTCTTCGAGTTCCCCATCCAAATAATTTTCTTAGGGATGTTTTTAATTATGTCCTTTTGGTCATATATTGTCAACATAATTTTTTCTTTCTTAGTAGCTGATTAAATTATATATGTTATAAACATATTTTATTTATCAATGCAACTACTAAGAATCAGTAACTCCCGCGCTGCCTTCCGCGCTGAATCCGAGATCACCGCCCCTGAAAGCATCCGAGCGATTTCCTCTTCGCGAGCATCACGGGTCAATGTCGTAATGGTGGTCAGAGTTTCATTTTCTCCATGATCCTTCATCACTTTGAAATGATGATTGGCATAACTGGCAACCTGGGGCGCATGGGTGATGGCTAGCACCTGAAAGGATTTCGAAAGTTGCCGGAGGTGCGACCCAACAGCTGCCGCAACGGCGCCCCCCATGCCACTATCAATCTCATCAAAAATCAACACGGGGGTTTCTAATTCTGCCGCTGTGATGCTTTTCAGAGCCAGCATAATCCTGGACAACTCTCCGCCGGATGCCACTTGCTTCAAGGGCATCAGAGGCTGATTCAGATTGGTTGCAATGTAAAACTCAACGGAGTACATGCCCTGGGGTCCCCATTTTTCTAGAGGAAGCTTTTCGAGCCTTACCTGAAACTGAACTTTATCCAGACACAGCGACTGCAATTCCTGATGCATCCGACTTTCAAAATTCTTAGCTGCCTTTTCCCATATCTGATGCATCTTTTCAGCATTATCTACATAGGTCTTCATGGCTTGCTCTTCTTGAATCTTCAGATCCTTTAAATGATCTGTCCCACCATCCAGAGATGCCAATTGAGTTTCTAATTTTTCTTGAACATCCAGCAATTCATTCACTTCACACATGTGCTTTTTAGCCAACCGTCGCAAATCAAACAGGCGGATTTCGATGTCTTCCACATTCTCATTTTTGGAATCTTCTAAATTGTTAATTTCTTGATCCACCAGAGCGATTGCCTCTTGCAGAGGTTCGAGGGCCTGCAACAACGCCTCATAAATCTTCTGGGCATTTTTATGCTGATCCACAATCTTCACAATGGACCGACTGGCCTTTAATAATTGATCCTCCGGGGTTGTCCCCTCTCCCAAAGCCTGTTGGGTTTCAGCCATTGCCTGATAGATTTTTTGATATCCCATCAGGAACGCCCGGCGTTCCATCAACAAGGTTTCTTCATCGTCTAGGATATGCAATGCCTTTAATTCTTGCAGATCTGCCGCTAATTCTTCCCGTCGATATTGGTTTTGTTCCAGGCTCTGCTGGGCATCTGCTAATTTTGTCTTAGCCTCTTTCCAATCTTCCCAAGCCTCTTTTACACGCTGCGCTAATTCAAGAGTTCCCCCAAAATGATTCAAGGCATTCCTATGGGTATCTTTGCTAAAGAGATGATCAAACTGGCCATGCACATCCACCAAATGACTACCTACAGTTTTGAGGGTTTCCACGCTTACAGGAATTTGGTTTAAAAAAGACTTGCCACGCCCACTGGACTGCAACGTGCGCCTGAGGATCAATCCCTCCCCATAAGATATGTCCATTTCTGTCAGGAGTGTTTTTAAGGGTTCTTTCAGATCTTCTGGACCAAAGGTGGCAATAACCTCGGCCTGGTCATATCCCTCGCGAATAAATTTAGCAGGCGGGCGTTCCCCAAGGGCAAACCCCAGGGCATTTAATAATATGGACTTCCCCGCCCCGGTCTCACCCGTCAGCACAGAAAATCCCTGATCAAAGGTCAGATCCAAGCGATCGATAATGATAATATTCTGAATGGTCAGGGTTTCTAGCATGCCCCTACAATTGCCTACTTCCTTGATAATTTCAAGATGGGATTTTTAGGCACAAAAAAAGCACCTTCAGATATTTTTTATCCCTGCAAATTTAATATTAAATGTTACAATTACAAGGATGATTAGAAGAAATTCCTCTATTAGGCCTGCTTTCGGAACTTTGATCTACTTCCGTGATAATTTCAAGATGGGATTTTTAGGCACAAAAAAAGCACCCGGAGGTGCTTTTTTGTATAAAAGGATGATAATCAATCATTATAATCATCAAGACTGAAAATTGTCTCTTGGTCATCGGGATCAATAGGAATAGCTTTATACTCACCATTCTCTTTTACTAATTCAAAAACCATGTCTGGACTACTTACCTCTACCGGTGCTTTTATCATTTCCACGAATGTCATTCCTGTTGAACGAATACTCCACACCATTTCCATCCCTTTTTGTAAAACAAGTGCACCAACATATTTCTTGATTACTGTATTACTAGTAACCTCCACCAGTTCATCTGGGCTCAGTATTCTGGAAGGGTCATAATTCCAATTACCCTCCAGGCGCATCCCATTAACAAACTCTCCACCTGACGATCTGCATGGTCTACCTGATCCCGTAAATCCATAAGCTATGTTAGATAGCTCAATATTTTCCCCTGTTTTATTTATTAAGATAGCACGTTGAAAAAGAACGGGGTTTTCATACACAGGATCCAGACTATAACGTACGCGGCCATTTACAGTTTCCTCTAGTATATCATACCGTACCATTGGTTGCGTTATCACAGGTGTATCAATAATATGATTTCGATCTATTACATTATCGGATAAATTACCATCTCTGTTTATAAAAAATCTGATGGTAGCTGGAAGTGTGAAGACTTGATGTACATTATTTTCGCTATTAGTTACCTCAGCCTGTTGGCGAGTAACCGTCTCTGATGCATCTGGCTCAAGAGTAGTTGACTGCCTAGTAAACGGGAGATTTCTTGTGGGATTCTCATTTTCAGGTAGAAATGCAATTTGCTCAATGGTAATAGTCCTCATTGTTGCATTAGTAACCGTTACACTTTGAAACAAATCATCATCTTGATGACTAGAGGAAGCAAAGCTATTTCCTGTTGAGGCTAATAAAACATACCCCATCAACAAGCTTGATTTAAACAAATTTTTCATAAATATTCTCCTTAATTTAAAGTGTTACTAAGATACGTATAGTAGTTTTTGAAAAGTATTCAAGGGGAAAAAATTCTAAGCGGAAAATAGAGGATAAATACCTAAAGAATGGCCATCAACTTCTTAAACGTTTCATCATCCTTTGATTTTAAAAATGCGGGAACGGTGCTTTCTGGCAAGTCATTTAGATCAAACCATTTCCATTCCCGGGCTTTTGTCGGTTCCATATTAATAACAGGTTCATTGCCCGCGTATTTCACAGCCATATGAATAAAAACAGAATGATGGGGCGGATCTGTCCAAACTTTACTAGCGACACTCAAAAATTTGGGATTTGTAATGGTGAGGTTTGTTTCCTCCTTGACCTCTCGGATAGCGCATTCCTCAAAGGATTCACCAAATTCCAACTTCCCTCCCGGAGGCGCCCAGATGTTGGAGGCAGGGCTTTTCAGGCGATAACCCAATAGGACTTCCTTTTTGTCGTTCAGTATCAAGACAACGATACCAACGCGGGGATATTGGGTCATTTGGATTTCCTTTCTGTAAATATTCTAACACTTTTCAAACTATCCCAGCGAAAGCCCATAGGCATCAACTTAAGGAAAAAGTGAAGCTAAATTTCATAATTAGTATCGAGCCCTTTTCAACCTAACCCCTTTTAAAATAGAGAAATATGTGGGGACGGCAGCGAGGGGGCCTTTTCATTTTACCACATATTGGTTTTTTTAAACCACCCCGGCGAAAGCCGGGGCCCATGCAATCCCTACAATATGGATGTGGATCCCGACTTTCGTCGGGATGACCTAAAAGACCAGCTTTATCAATAATTATTTTGTTGTTTTTGCATTTTATAACTTGACAGACCTTTTGAAAATCCTTAAATATGGCATAACGCATATATGCGATGTTGGGAGACACCCTTCGCCCCCCCCTCCTTATTTTAAGCGTATCCTGTAAAAGATTTTCCTTAAGTTGACGCCTATGAGCGAAAGCCGGGGTGGTCTGATAAGGGTAATAAAACACTCTACTCCATCAATGTTTTCAAAATGCCATTGCTCTTTAATTCTAGAATGCTGAAAATAGTATCCTTAGGCAATCTATTATAAGAAAACCATCTCCATTCTCGGGCCTTCGTGGGTTCCCTATTAATAAGCTTCTGCCCTCCAGGATAATAGGCTTGCATATGAATCAATACAAAATGATGGGAAGCACTCGGTAAAATGTGGGCACCAGCTGTTACAAAAGTAACAGACTCAATATCCAGATTTGTTTCTTCTTTGGTCTCTCGGATGGCACATTCCTCAAAGGATTCGCCGAATTCCAGCTTGCCCCCCGGTGGCGCCCAAGTATTTTCGGCAGGGCTCTTGGTGCGATATCCTAATAAAAGTTCGCGTTTATCATTTAAAACAAGAACGGGCACACTAATGTGGGGCTGTGGAGTCATGTACGTGTTTCCTTTTAGTAAATACTTTTTATCTTTTAACAGGCTATTCCTCCACCCTTCCAGACCATCCCGTTGAAAAACGGGGTCCAATGGATCCCGGCCTACACCAGGATGGTCTAATGACCACTTTCGTCGGGGTTCAATGGGGGTAATAAACACTCTACTCCATCACTTTTTTCAAAATCCCGTTGCTTTTTAAATGCACCAGAGAAGGCGTAAGATCCTCCGGTAAATTATCATAGGAAAACCAACGCCATTCTCTAGCTTTTGTGGGTTCTCGGTTAATGATTTTTTGTCCCCCTAAATAAGACGCCTTCATATGAAGTAGAACAATCTGATGAGGAGAGTCTGACATAATATGATTATCTACACACACAAAGGTAGGAGATTCTATAACTAGATTTGTTTCTTCTTGGGTTTCTCGAATAGCACATATTTCAAAATCTTCGCCAAATTCTAAAGCTCCTCCGGGAGGAGACCACGAGTTACCTCCAGGATTTTTTAAACGATACCCCAATAGCAACTCTTTCTTGTCATTTAAAATAAGCACACATACACCAACACGGATTGGCTGAGCATCTCTCTCCAAGTTCATACCATCTCCGTTAATTTCATTTCCCCATCACTCCCCAGAGTGATTTTTTCAACCCGCAGCGTTGCAGCCTTTAGTTTGGACTCACAATGCTTTTTCAAGGATGCCCCTCGTTCATAATAGGAAATGGATTCCTCAAGGGTAACCGTCCCAGCCTCTAGCTTTTGGACAATTTCCTCGAGTTTTTGTAGCGCTTCTTCAAAGCTAAGATTTTCAACGGGGTCCATATTTTATGTCCTTTCTAGGAGTTGAGATAAAACGGTTGTGAGGCGTTTTGCGACGATTTTTATATCATACACATTTTGAACTTTTTCAAAAGCATTTTTGGCGATCTGTTTTGCTAATACTGGATCATTCATTAACATTTTGATTGCCTCTGCCAACTTTACTGAATCGCCTTTAGGGACAATCAAGGCCTCTTTCTGATCCTGCACAATTTCCTGGGGACCATCCGCATCGCTTGTAACGGTGGGGACTCCAAAACGAAAGGCCTCAATCAATACAATGCCAAAGGGTTCTTTCAAAGAGGGTAAACAAAATATATCTATAGTTTCAAAGAAATCTTTTGGATTTTCAACCCAGCCCGGAAAATGAATACACTCCTCCAAGGACAGGTCTTTTACCAACTGCTGCAGGGATTTTTTATAGTTCCCCTCCCCGGCGATGGTTAGGTGAAAATCACCTCCCTGGTCATGCAAAATTTTTGCAGCCCTGATCAAAACATGAAATCCCTTTTTTTCCTCAAGCCGTCCCATGGCCCCTAAGCGAATTGGCGTATGATACTCTTGAAACTTGGGCACCGTATTCACATGCACCATATTGGGCACATGATAAATTTGATGGGACGGATATCTATGATCAATGAACTCTTGACGCAGGTGATTGGTCATAGTGATCAACCCCGGAAAGCTCATCAAGAATGATTGATAGCCGCTATGAGTCACTGGAAATACGTTAGAGTGTAGATTTTGAAACAATTTTGCTGCCCGTCGCCCATGAGTGATCACACAATCTGCCTGGCGTTTTTTTAGGATAAATCGCAATCTAAATCTGGCAATAAAATCCCGCTCTCCAAAATTACTCATTTCAATGATAGCACTACCCGTTTTACGAAAGGCTTCTTTCAAAGGACTGCTGGGATTAAGGATTGTAGTGACTTGATGCCCCTCCATCATTAAGCTGTGCGTATAATCAAGGGCTGCTTGCTCAAGTCCCCCACGAGCCGCACTAAACATGGCGTTTACGATATGCATTATACCCCTCGCCTTCCGAAAGAAATTATCTCTTTAATTTTGGACTTTAGCTGGGGAATACTCGCCACATTTCCCAGTCTTGAATTCATAAAATCAAAAACAGGAGCCAGATCATCGGACCCCCGATTCATCCAATAGGCCAGCGTGGTGCTATGGACCATATATAACAATCCTCGTTTTGTGTAATAGTTGTAATCTAACGATGTATCATTTGCCAAATACCACATCTGATCCACCGTGTGCCATAATCCCTTCATCATGATCGGCAATCGCAGAGGGTGAGCATAGTACTGAGAGATTTTTACCAGGCCATCATAATAGGGTTGCATGCTCATCAATCGCATTTCCAAAGCCTGTCTAATTTTTTCATGAACACGAAGATTTGCTAAATCAATTTCTCGCATTTTTTCTGTCATCTGCTGATCAAAATATTGATTCAATACTTCTAGGATTTGATTCATCCCACTAGGGAATACAACTTGGACAATGCCATCCGAATACCCTAGATCATTCGTTACCTGATTCAGCATTTCCTGGGACCACCCCAACTTAGAAGCCGCCTTCAGGGCCAAGATCAAAATCTGTTCTTGAATTTCTTTCTGGTTCATAGAGCCCATTAGAACCCCAAGCGTAATAATTTTCAAGGAGAGATTTTGAGTATAAAAAACTCTAAAAAAATATGGACTTTCGTTAAAAATACTTTTAGTAATAACAAGGTATAAAACTCTTTCAAAATGTTTAGGTAAGGTGGATGGCTATGTTGAAATATGGTGTTGTTCTTTTAGTTGTTTTTGGTGGATTTATATCCTTGGCTCTTGCTCAGAATCTTGCCCCGTATGAGGTCATTGAGGAAGTAAGGATAGCCCCCTCAAATACTGAGGCTGTTGTTATCACTTCTGACCAACCTATAAGTACACAATCATCCGCACCCATGCCTACTACTCCAACTTCTGCCCCCATAGCGCCTTCTGAAGTGTATGGAGGGAAAGCAGCACAGCTGGAGGAAAAAGTGAACGAGCTTTCAACGCAGCTTACAGCTATCTTGGATAAAATGGAGCGTATGGAACATCAACAAGAGATCACTGCTAAAAGCTTAGAGGTCACTCTCAAATCCATTGAGGGCATTCAAAAGAAATTGGAATCTACTCCCAAGCATCATGAGAAATCAAAACACAAAGAATCCTCTCCTAAGATTCTTGAGCCAAAGGATATAGCCCCAGAAGAGGCTGCAGAAAATAAAGACGAAGATGATGAAGTCGTTCCAGAGGAAACATCTGAATTATCTGCCAGTGAAGAATATCAAAAGGCTCGTGCGTTGATTAGTACGGGTAAATATGGTGCAGCAGAAACCGCTTTGCTCGCCTTTATTAAGAAATATCCAGACAATGACTTGGCCAGTTCTGCCAAATATTGGTTGGGGGAGACTTACTTTGTTCAGAAGAAATATACCAAGGCAGCTGCCACGTTTGCAGATGGCTACAAAACAGCCCCCAAGGGAATTAAAGCTCCTGATAATTTACTAAAGTTAGCCATGTCCTTAAAGGAACTGAATAAATCTAAGGAAGCATGTACGACGGTAAAAGAACTCCTAAAGCATAAGACAGCCCCAGATGCTCTCTCCCGCAAGGCCCAAAATTTGAAGAAGCAACTCCCTGGGTGTAAGTAATTCCAACTTCAGACTACTCCCTGCTACGGCGGGGGTCCACCCTATGCGCTCCCACGTAGATGGGGCTCCACAGATATTTCTGGGCAATGCATTAAAGATATAGATGTGGCAGAGATCCCCACCTACGTGGAGATGACTGAGAAGGGATAGGCCCCCCTTCAAGGAGATGGTTGGATTTTTATATAAAAAATACACATAACCATATTGCGCAAGATAAAAAAATCTTGTAGCATCCAAAAATGCTGAAAAAACAACCTACAACAGATCAAGAATTATTGGCGACCCTTCGGTTGATTCGGACTGAGGGGATTGGGCCTATTACTTTCTATAAACTGATTGCCAAATTTGGATCAGCGGAGCAAGTGATTCTGAATTGGGAAACTATCAATCAATTTTCCAAAAAGAAATTTGTTTTGGCAGATCCCAAGGAAATCCACACTGAAATCCAACAGACTATGAAAGCAAAGGCCCAGTTTTTATTGTTTTGTGATCCTAGATATCCCAAGTTGCTGAGGGAAATTCCAGATGCGCCGCCGGTATTGATAGCCCGTGGGAATATTGAATTGTTTAATCAAAAGGCTATTGCGATTGTGGGGGCACGGAATGCCTCTATCCATGGGAAACGCCTAGCATATCTATTTGCCCGGGATTTGGGATCGGCTGGATGGATAGTAGCCTCTGGATTTGCGCGAGGGGTAGATCAATCCGCCCATGAGGGATCTTTAAAAACCGGCACCATTGCTGTTTTGGCAGGGGGCATTGATCAGATATACCCCACAGAAAATGAACGGTTGTACTATGAAATCATCGAGCACGGCGTTGTTATTTCTGAATGCGCCTGGGGACAGGCCCCTACTCCCAAACATTTTCCCAAACGCAATCGCCTGATTTCTGGGTTATCTGCTGCCACGATTGTCATTGAGGCGGCGTATCAATCGGGATCCTTGCTAACGGCTAAATACGCCGCAGACCAGGGACGCGATGTCATGGCAGTGCCGGGGTCACCGCTCGATCCCCGCAGTCGAGGGAGTAATGCATTGTTGAAACAAGGGGCACCCTTGGTTGAAAACGCCCAGGATGTGTTGGATCTGCTGGGCTATGCAGAAATTTCCATGCCCCAGATAGAACCCGCTGCGAGTTGCGAAGAAGATTACTCAGAGATTGAATCCAAAATCCTCGAGGCCCTAGGCCCCTACCCCATTCCCATCGATACGTTGATTGATAGCTTGGAGATTTCCCCTCGAATTTTGTGGTCCACCCTTGCCCAGTTGGAGTTATCCGGGAAGATTGTTCGCAGTTCGAATCAGGAGATTTTTCTGAGCTGCACATAACTAGAAGCACACATCCCCCTTGTAATACCCCTTGGAAACAATTATATAGGAACTTCGTATACAAATTGACCGGGGAAGATAACCTATGAACGTTGTGATTGTTGAGTCGCCTGCAAAAGCCAAAACCATCAATAAATATCTTGGATCTAACTTCAAGGTTTTGGCCAGCTATGGTCATATCCGGGATCTGCCTTCCAAGGAAGGATCCGTGGATCCAGAACATGATTTTGCCATGATTTGGGATACCCCCAAGGAATCCCAAAAGCATATCAAGGAAATTGTCACTGCTGTCAAAGACGCTGATGCCATTTACCTCGCAACCGACCCTGACCGCGAGGGGGAAGCGATTGCGTGGCATGTGCTGGAGGTTTTGAAGGAGAAAAAAGCCCTAAAGAAAACCCCTGTGCATCGGGTTGTCTTTCATGAAATCACCAAAAAAGCCATTCTGGATGCCGTGGCCCATCCCCGGGAGGTCAATCAAGAACTGGTTCATGCGTATTTGGCTCGTCGTGCATTGGATTACCTGGTAGGATTTAGTTTATCGCCGGTGTTATGGCGCAAGCTTCCCGGTAGCCGATCTGCGGGACGCGTGCAATCCGTGGCTTTGCGCCTGATTGCCGAGCGCGAAGGGGAAATTGAAAAGTTTATCTCGCAGGAATATTGGACCATTGCCGGCCTTTTTGAAAACACCAAAAAAGAGAGTGTGTTTGCCAAATTAACCATTTTGGATGGAGAAAAGCTGGATAAGTTTTCCATTCCTAATGAAGATGCTGCGAAAAAAGCCAAGGAAAAAATAGAGGCGCAACAATTTTCTGTAGCCAGCATTCAGAAGAAGCAGGTTAAGCGGAGTCCTCAACCAGCCTTTACCACGTCGACCTTGCAACAGGAGGCGTCTCGCAAGCTGGGGTTCACCACCCGTAAAACCATGCAGATTGCCCAAAAGCTGTATGAAGGTGTTGAAATCAATGGCGAGACCATGGGGTTGATTACCTACATGCGTACCGATAGCGTCAATATAGGGAATGAGGCCTTGGAAGGGGCCCGGAAATGTATCGATGCTACCTATGGCAAAACCTACTTGCCGGATCAGCCAAGATTCTACAAGAATAAAGCCAAGAACGCGCAAGAAGCCCATGAGGCAATTCGCCCCACCAGTTTCGATTATCCTCCCCAAAAGTTGGATCACATTTTGGATAAGGATCAGCTGAAGCTCTATACCCTGATTTGGCGCCGGACTATCGCGTCCCAAATGCAAGATGCATTACTAGATCAAGTGGGGATCGATATTACCTCTGCTGATAAGAAAATAACCTTGCGGGCAACAGGCTCTACCATTGCCTTTGATGGATTCTTAAAGGTCTATGAAGAGGGTAATGATGATGCCCCAGATGCTGAAGATGAAAAGAGGATTCCGCCACTGAAAGAAGGCGAGTCTATGGATGCAAAAGAGGTCAAGCCAGAGCAACACTTCACCCTCCCTCCCCCACGCTTTACTGAAGCCAGTCTTGTGAAGCGCCTGGAAGAATTGGGCATTGGGCGACCATCTACTTATTCTTCGATTATCAATGTTCTCCAAGATCGCGACTATGTGCATATGGAGGGCAAGGCCTTCGTTCCAGATAGCCGAGGACGCCTGGTCACCACTTTCTTGGAAAACTATTTCGGGAAATATGTGGAGTACAATTTCACCGCCGATATGGAAAACCAGTTGGATGAAATCGCTGAAGGAAAACATAAATGGCAAAAAACCATGAAGGATTTCTGGAAGCCTTTTGAGACGACGGTGACGGAAACTAAGAAGCTAAAAAACTCGGATGTGCTGGATGTGTTGGATGCAGCGTTGGCAGATCATTTCTTCCCGCACCCTGAGGGAGCACTAGATCCACGTATATGCCCAAAATGCAAATCACCCCTCCATTTGAAATTGGGTCGGTATGGTGCCTTTATTGGGTGTACCAACTATCCTGAATGTACCTATATCCAAAAAATCAAAAGTGTAGGGGATGATTCTGAAGTAACAGCTGAACCCACAGATGGCGAATACCCGAAGGCTTTGGGCGTTGATAAGGCAACAGGTCTTGAAATCACCCTACGGAAGGGACCTTATGGATTTTATGTTCAGTTGGGGGAAGGGGACAAAAAAGAAAAACCCAAGCGCGCTTCTTTGCCAAAAGGCACAACGCCCCAGGATATGACCCTGGATCGGGCGGAAACGTTGCTAAGTCTCCCCAGGATTTTAGGAACCCACCCAGAGACTGGAGAGCAAGTATCCGTGGGCATCGGCCGCTTTGGCCCCTATATCAAGCATGGAAAGGGCTTTACTTCTTTGAAGAAACACGATATATTTTCCATTAATTTAAATGAAGCCATAGAAGTCTTGAATTCAACCCCTAAAAAATCAGAGAAGTCATAAAATAAAGTGCAACAAGAAGACAACATCCATAAATCTAAAATTCCATCCAAATCAGAGGTATTAAAGTATTTAAAAGAAAAAGGTGGAGTTTTAGATAAATTTACTATGAAAACAGCCTTCGGGATCAAAAGCAAACCCGATCGGGATGCTGTCCGAAAAATTTTGGATCAATTAGCGTCCGAAGGACTCTATAAAGCCCCAAAAACCTTCAAGAAACCCTCGGAAGAAACCAAATTACGAGAAGCTGCCAAACGCGAAGCTTTTTCCAAACGCGTTCATGATGCAGATAGCCGTGAGACCGCGCAAAATGAAATGCTCTCAAAACGAGAGGCATTTCCTAAAAAAGATAAACCTTGGGAAAAACCTAAGAAAGAATACGGCAAGCGAGATGCTCGCCCTGAAAAATCTATGCCAGATAAAAAACCTAATTTCTTTTTGTTCAAAATCCAAGGACTGGATGTGGATGGTGATTTGCTGGCAAGTATCGAGGATCATCCTCGGAATCCCAATTTCTTTAAGGGTAGTAAGCTTGGAGATATCCTGGCCATTGTCAGTCCCAAAAGTGCTTTGTTAAAGCTGAAGGATTTAAAGCCAGGCGACACCATCTGGGGAACCTTAGACAAAGCCAAAAACGGCCGCCACTATATGAATCCTGAACGTCTCCAGGAACAGGTCGTTGCTAAAATGATTGGCCGACTGGAAGAAGTTGATGGAGCCGTTGTCTTCATAGGATCCAGTCGCAATACCAAAGGCGAATGGGCCGTTGTGGGTTCCAGAAATACCATTACCCCGTTTTTGTCTCAAATGGTTTTGGTGGAATCCATCAGCCGTATCCCTAAAAAAGTCCGCATTATAGAGGCCGTGGCTCCTAAGGAAGATATCAGTCTTCTGTCTGCTCATTTACATGATTTGCCCATAGAGTTTTCCAAAGAAGCTTTGAAAGAGGCGAATACGCAGGCCTTGCCCTCCCTACAGGGACGCGATGATATTCGGTCTTTGTCCCTTGTCACCATTGATGGCAAAGATTCCCGGGATTTTGATGATGCGGTTTGGGCAGAACCCACAGAAGATGGCGGATGGCATATTATTGTGGCGATTGCGGATGTGGCATATTACGTCCGTCCTGATAGTGCCTTGGATCGGGACGCCTTGCTGCGATGCACCTCCACCTATTTTCCCGACCGGGTTTTCCCCATGTTACCAGAGGCTTTGTCCAATGGGTTGTGTTCATTAAATCCCAACGAAGATCGGGGATGTCTGGCCGTCCATATTTGGATTGATGCCGAGGGAAATAAAAAAGAGCACACATTTTTCCGGGCCCTCATGAAATCGGCCCATCGTCTGACCTATGACCAAGTGGAATCCTTTATGCTGGATCCAGACTCAACCCCTAAAGATCTGGCCAACATTTTAATCCCCTTGAAGGGGGCGTTTGAAGCATTGTTAAAAGCCCGAGAGGCGCGACAGGTCCTAGAGCTAGAGGTCCTAGAGCCATCCATTATCCTAGATGCAGCCGGCAAAGTGGTTGATGTGACCCCTGCCCCCAGGCTGAATAGTCATAAGCTGATCGAGGAATTCATGGTTGCTGCCAATATCGCCGCCGCGGAAACCTTGGAAAAGAAAGGTCTACCATGTTTATATCGTATTCACGAAATGCCCAGCTACGAACGCGCGGCAGATCTGAAGGATATGCTGAAGTCTTTCCATATTGATTTTAAGGGAGCTTTAAAATCCCCTCGGGATTTCAATGCTCTCCTGCGTCAAGTGCGGGGCGAGCCCTTTGAATCCTTGATCCATGAAATGGTGTTGCGATCTCAAAGCCAGGCCATGTATTCCCCTAAGAATATTGGCCACTTTGGGTTGAACCTTACCCACTATGCCCACTTCACCTCGCCCATCAGGCGGTATGCAGATCTATTGGTGCATCGGGCATTGATTCGGACCATGGAAAATCAAGAGGGCGCCTTGCCCAAGAATCATCATCAGCATTTCACCGAATGGGGTCAGCAGATCTCTGCCTACGAACGCCGGTCGGTGGATGCGGAACGAGATGCTAAGGATCGTTATGTGACGCAATTCTTTGCGGGTAAAATTGGCGAGACCTTTGATGCGTACATCAATGGCATCACTGTCGCCGGTATGTTCATTACCATCAAGGGCCACACTTTTGGCGGCCTAGTCCCCATGCGGTTAATGGACGATGATTATTATTTTTTCAAGGAGCATCCCAATCGCCTGGAAGGCCGATCCACCGGAAAAATCTATAACTTCGGCGATTCTGTACGCGTTATCTTGACGGAGGCCGACCAAGATAAAGGCCGCATGACCTTCAAGCTAGAGCCCAGTGATGACACCGAGATGTCAAAACCCCCAAGGCGCCCTACTGGTCCTAAAAGGCCGCGGTATTAACGTCTTTCTAACCCTTTCAACCATCCCAATTTCTTTCACAACCACTCCGCCCGAAAACGGGGTCTAGGAGCGTGAGTCACCATCAAAGCCTTTCCCGCGTTAGCGCTGCATGGACCCCGGCTTCCGCCGGGGTGGTTGATATTTAAGATTGCTGTACCGTTTGATTTGTGGAGTTTTTTGAAGATACTCTCTCTGTTGGTTGTGATGAATCTCTTGTTAGATATGAAGGATACATTACATAGTTTGAAGGTGGTATACCAGAACCAGCAGGAAGGACATAGGAGATTTGAGGAAGTATCCTGCCATTACTCTTGAATCTATAGCCACAATACACCCTAAGGGTAGTGGCACTTACAAAATCAGGCTCAGTAACAATAGGTTGTGATACAGGATTTATAGGTACAGAGGAACTACTTCCTTGATCTTGCCCCTCCATACCATAAGTTGATGACAATACTTGAAGAACACAAGCAAATGATAATGCATATTTAATAAATTTTTTCATGGCAATTCTCCTTAAAAAATAGTTGTATGACTATAGATAATGCAAAATAGAGGATTTTTCAAGCAACTATCTCAAAGACTAGATCTCATTTTCGAATATAAATAATCTAAAACTGATTTCTTAGACAAAAAAACCACCCTGGCTGCTGTCTAAGAAATAGGTTATCCTAATTCTTAGACATCTATTTTTTTGATCGCGGAGTCTAGAAATGCAGTTTGTGGGACGCAAAAGAGAGCTCCTGTTTTGATTCATGTGAATGGAGTAACCGATGACTTAGGCGACCAAGGTTACTTCACAGAGATAATTGACTTTGCCAATTTCTTAAAAGAATAGGAAGTCATCCAAAGACTAGAAGATATGATTGGTGCATGGACCCCGATTTTCATCGAGGTGGTTAAACTAGTGGAAAATATTGGTTTTTGACTTTTTATGGCATAAGGGCATTGCTTTTTTTGAACGTTTATTATATTGGTTATTAATCAATAGGTATCAATTTTTTGCGAAGGGGAAAAAAATGAAAAGAAAAACATCTTTATTACTGCTCTCAGTTTTTATAATAGCTAGTCAATCCCAAGCAATTCCCGGGGTCGAGAGTTGTGATTTTTCTAATAGTGCTGGAGGAAGCAGTTCTCAAGGGTATTTACGTGTAAGAACTCTACAAGATGGGGGCGTTAGAGAAGAACTCTTTACAAATAAATCTCTTGTTATAAAAACAACAGAAGGTAAAAGCACAACTAAACACGTCTTTGCATCTTCTTTATTTGACCCAGAGATAATAATTGAGCAAATATTCTATGCAGGAAAGGCAAAAGACCTTCCTAACTTTGTTGTTGTCGCCAAAATAAAAAATATGGAGCGCGAAGAAGTTTATATAGATCAATTGTTCTTTAATCCTCCGCGGATTTATCGGTTAGCAACTTTTCCTATAGATGCTAATCCCAGCTTAAGCCCAGTACATCCCCAAAAGATGGAAGTAAAAGTGGGACAAAATACTATAATGACAATTGATAACACTGAACCAGAGGGAATAGCTCCAAGAACAGCAGAAGAAGTTGAGGAAGGTTCCTCATCAGAGTAGATTTCTAGTCCCTGTTCACCGTTCAAAAGTCAAAAAATGACCTCATCCCGGGCAAGTGAGCGATAATTCTCTCACACCGTCATCCCGGACCGTGAGCGAAGCGAGCGAGATCCGGGACCCAGCACAAATGCGATGGCGCAGCCATCACTCTATAAAGAAAAGAAAATAAGGTGAGGACTAACGTCCTCTCATAATCCCTGGGTCCCGGATCTTTGCTGGTGCCCCTTCGGGGCCCTGCGCTTCGTCCAGGATGACGGCGTTGGGAACCCTACTCCTTCTGAATCACCAACCCATCCCCATTGGATGTGATCACCACATGGTCTCCATCTTCAACATTTCCCTCTAGAATCATGGATGCCAGTGGATTTTGCAGGTGGGTTTGGATCACCCGTTTTAGGGGTCTTGCTCCGTAGGTGGGGTCGTATCCTTTGGCGGCGAGCCATTCTTTGGCCTTGTCATCCAACGTCAACGAGATCTTGCGATCCTCCAGTAGCCTCAACAATCGACGCATCTGGATTTCCACAATCAGAGACATGTCTTTTTTCTGGAGGCGCTTGAACAAAAGAATATCATCCAAACGATTCAAGAACTCGGGGCGGAAGGCCATGCGGACCCGATCCATAACCTGGGACCTAACAGATTCTGGAGATTCTCCATCGGGCAAATCCGCCAGCACATCACTGCCTAAATTCGAGGTCATGATGATCAGCGTATTTTTGAAATCGATGGTGCGGCCTTGCCCATCCGTGAGGCGACCGTCATCCAACACCTGCAGCAAGATGTTGAACACGTCGGGATGGGCCTTTTCAACCTCATCAAACAAAATAATTTGATAGGGCCTGCGGCGCACAGCCTCGGTCAACACGCCGCCTTCTTCATAGCCCACATAGCCTGGAGGGGCACCAATCAACCGGGATACCGTATGCTTTTCCATGAACTCGGACATGTCAATGCGAACCATGGCGGACTCATCATCAAACAAGAACTCCGCCAAAGCTTTGACGAGCTCTGTTTTTCCGACGCCTGTGGGCCCTAGGAACAAAAAGGATCCAATGGGTCTGTTGGGGTCCTGCAGCCCTGCCCGCGCGCGCCTCACCGCATTGGAAATGGCGGTGATAGCTTCTTGTTGGCTGATCACTCGTTCATGGAGTTTTTTCTCCATGCTTAGCAGCTTTTCCTTCTCGCCCTTCATCATGCGGTCCACGGGGATGCCCGTCCACCGGGACACCACAGCCGCAATGGCCTCTGGGGTAACCTCTTCCTTGCTCATTTCTTGGGATTGGGTCTTTTCCATATCTTCCAATTTTTTTTGAAGATCCGGAATCACGCCATACATCAACTCCCCGGCTTTTGTCAGGTTTCCCTCGCGTTGGGCGATTTCCAATTCCCCACGGGCCTTGTCCAGCTTTTCCTTAATAGACTGGGCCGCGGATAACTTTTCCTTTTCCGCCTGCCAAGTCCGCGTCATATCATTGGACTGGGATTCAATCGTTTTAATTTCTTCTTCTAATTTCACCAACCGATCTTTGGAGGCCTGATCCGTCTCTTTTTTCAACGCCTCCCGCTCAATCTTTAGCTGCATGAGTTTGCGATCCAGTTCATCCAGTGCCTCAGGCTTAGAATCCAACCCCATGCGCAACCGGCTGGAGGCCTCATCAATCAAGTCGATGGCCTTATCGGGTAGGAATCGATCGCTGATATAGCGATCTGATAAGGTCGCTGCCGCCACAATGGCACTATCGGAAATCCGTACCCCATGGTGGAGTTCATATTTTTCCTTAAGTCCCCGCAAAATGGAAATGGTTTCCTCAACCTTGGGTTCAGGTACGAAAACACTTTGGAATCGACGGGCCAGGGCCGCATCCTTTTCAATGTACTGACGATACTCATCCAAGGTCGTAGCCCCAATGCAATGGAGCTCTCCGCGCGCCAAGGCAGGTTTCAACATATTGGAGGCATCCATGGCGCCATCGCCCTTCCCCGCCCCCACCAGGGTATGGAGCTCATCAATAAACAAAATCACAGACCCCGCCGCTGCTGAAATTTCCGAGAGGACTCCTTTGAGGCGTTCCTCAAATTCCCCACGATATTTCGCGCCTGCAATCATGGATCCCAAATCCAGGGACATGAGGGTTTTATGACGCAGGCTTTCGGGCACATCCCCATTCACAATGCGCAGAGCCAATCCTTCCACAATGGCCGTTTTTCCCACCCCAGGCTCGCCAATCAAGACAGGATTATTTTTCGTACGGCGGGATAATACTTGAATAGATCGACGAATTTCTTCATCGCGCCCAATCACCGGATCTAATTTACCCTCCCGGGCTGCGGCCGTTAAATCCCGCGCATATTTTTTCAGCGCGTCATAACTATTCTCCGCCGAGGATGAATGGGCCGCCCGTCCCTTGCGCATGTTAGAAATCGCGGCATTTAGGTTCTGAGGCGTGATGCCCCCTTGCTTCAGCGCCTTCCCGGCTGCTGTTTCTGTTTCCAGACACAGAGCCAATAGCAAATATTCAACGGTGACAAAACTATCCTTGGCTTTCTCCGCGGATTTTTGAGCCGTCTCTAAAACGCGGGATAGCTCTTGAGACATGTAGACTTGCCCCGCCCCACTTCCCTGTATTTTGGGGAGTTTTGCAAGCGCTGCCTCAATGTCCTTTAAAACATCGCGAGGCCTCCCCCCTGCTCCCTGAATCAGGTTTGCACACATACCTTCAGGATCATCCAACAGAACCTTTAACAAATGCTCCGGCGTCAACTGCTGATTGCCCGCATTGTTTGCAATCGTTTGCGCTGCCTCTAAAAATCCTCTGGACCGATCTGTAAATTTTTCAATGTTCATGTGCTGTCTCCTTAGGTGTTACTGCGTCATCTGATGGTGTTCGTAAGAAGAAATAAGATCTTTATAATACGGCATTTTCCTTATTTTAAGCAAGAGGGTCGTTATTGATATTAATATTTTACCCCTATTTACATCCTTTCAGAACCACCCCGGTGAAAACCGGGGTCCAGGGGCGTGGAGTACCATCAAGACCTTGCCCGCGTTAGCGTTACATGGACCCCGACTTCCCAGCTACGCCTACGGCTATGCCGTGGCGAGTCGTCGGGGTGGTTCAAAAGGATATGAAAGTAATTTAAAAACTTTTCATGCGTAGGCCATATCACCTAAACTCCGCCGTCTCCTCCAACACAGGCCCCAGACGTACAGGGCGGATCAGGGTCGCGAGGCCAGTTTATCATCACTTTCCACATAGATACCGCTTAGGGTTCCTGGCCCCTCAGCAGGGGTTAATTTTTCCGTGGGCATTTTGGTAAGAATAAAAAACAATTGACAGAAAAAGAATAAAAAAGATATAAGTAGTTAGAATTTACCCCAAGTATTTTTTTCTCTACTTCATAGGTCTTTTTATTCTAACAAAAGAAGTCACCTCCATATATGTTATTAAGAGAGTAAAAAACAGTTTAACTCTCTTGTAAAATAGAGAGTAGAGTCGCATAACCCCAAAGTAAATTTTATATATGCAAGGGTTTTTGAATCATGAAAAAAGCTTCACTTTTAAATTTTATAAGCAACGCTCTCTTGTTATCTCTTATAGCTTGTATACTCCTTCCTCTTGAAACTACCTGTATGAAAAGAGGTGCAGAGGCAGAAGAAAGCGACCGACACCTTGCGCCCCCTCATAAGAGAGTTGCCTCTACAGCTGCCACCTCTGCTTCGGATATAGAGGAAGAAGCTACTTCAACATCTTTACCTCGTGTTATAAGAGGCCATCGATTTGCACGTGCTACTTTAGATACATCTTTTAAACATATGCTTATGGGGGATGAAGATAGGGCCCCCTTGCTTTCTTTCTTAACGGCTTTTACTGGTATTAATGTTACCTCTGTAACCCACTATCCAACAGCATTCCCTGTTTTAAGGAAAGATACAGAGGAAAAACAAACTTTCCTTGATTTAGCTTGCCATGATGATAAAGGGCATTATTTTCTGGTGGAAGTTCAAGTAAAAGAACAAAAATACTGGAATCCCAGAGCATTGTATTATGCAGCTGGAATTTATTCTGCTCAACTAGCCCCTGGAGCTCCTTGGAAAGCTCTAGAACCTGTTATTGGTCTGAATATTCTAGACCACGACCGTGAAACGCTGCCCGACGGCGATTTTAAACGTGATTTTCAATTTCTAGATAGGGATCATTTAGGTGAACTTAAAGAAGGGGTGGACATGAAAGATCCTGCTCAGATTCCGTATTTGCGTATCATTCAATGTGAGCTTCCTCGAGCTAATTTAAATATAATGCCTAATTGTCCCCTTAGGCAATGGTTACAATTGCTTAGAGAGTCAGGAACTTTAACTGAAATACCTGCGGGCGTAGAAGAACCCGTTCGTAAAGCTTATGAACGATTAGAGTTTGCAAAATGGGGATCTGAATTAATTGGTGACTATACAAAAGATGCTCTTCACCTGGAAGAATATGAAGATGTTATCGAAAGAAACCGTCTCAAAGGCAAGGAAGAAGGATTTCTTGAAGGTAAAACTGAGGGAGCCTTAGAAGGCAAGAAGGAAATCGCTCGAGAGATGCTTTCAGAAGGTATATCGATTGACACCATCATGAAAATCACGAAACTAAGTGAAGCAGAAATTAGAAATCTGACATAGACATAACTATAATATGATTCTATTTTTAAAGCCCAGTAAAACTTACCTAAACTCCGCCGTCTCCTCTAAGACTGGCC
Organism: uncultured Hyphomicrobiales bacterium; assembly: GCA_964402405.1. Taxonomy (GTDB): domain Bacteria; phylum Pseudomonadota; class Alphaproteobacteria; order UBA7879; family UBA7879; genus CAYOCE01. The sequence goes on from CAYOCE010000003.1 coordinate 39,490, forward strand.
CCAGGCGCACGGGACGAATGAGGGTCGCAAGGCCCGTTTTGTCATCACTTTCCACATAGATACCACTTAAGGTTCCAGGCCCTTCAGCAGGGGTTAATTTTTCCGTGGGCATTTTGGTGGTGAATCGTAAAATGGGAATTTCTTTCTTTACGCCAATCACCGAATCATAATCTCCGCACATGCCGGCATCCGTCTGAAAGGCCGTCCCTTTGGGCAAAATCCGATAGTCTGCCGTGGGAATATGGCAATGGGTGCCCGTCGAGAGCGTAACCCTGCCATCCACAAAATGACCCATGGAGTTTTTCTCGCTGGTGGCTTCCCCATGAAAATCAAGGACAATGGCCTGTACGGCGCTTCCCAAGGGATGCTCTTTCAGCAAGGCATCCACGCGACTAAACGGATCCTCCAACGGGTCCATAAACAACCGAGCCATAGCATTAATCACCAAGATTTTTCGGTTATCCGCAAGGGACAACACGACAAAGCCTTTCCCAGGGGTTTTATCCGCGAAGTTAATAGGCCGCAGCAGACGAGGATCCGTAGCAATGTATTTAATAGTTTCTTTCTGGTCCCATACGTGATTACCGGTGGTAATAACATCGACTCCATTTTCATAAAATTCCTGGCAATGTTTCGAGGAAATCCCACAGCCATGGGTGGCGTTTTCGCCATTGACGATAACAACATCCAACCCCAGCTTTTTACGCAAGTGGGGGACATACTTATACAGGACCTCTCGGCCCGACCGCCCCATCACATCGCCACAAAATAGTATTTTCATTCGATTTTCTTTTCCTTTTAATTCTGGCTACATCCTATACTTCCTTCTTTAGGAATTCAATAAAGATGATGAGGAGTGCCCCGATCTACATCGAGAGGACTTAAGGGTCATTTTCAGGCGTCTAGATTTTGAACGCACAAGAGGGCAGTAACGGAAATTAATCAGTAAAGCTTACCACACTTCTTTTGGCGTTTTTACACACTTACAGTGATGTTTCTTATTTTTTTCAGTGATTTTTGGAGAGAAGCCTTTTTTGCAAGAATAATATTTCTCTTTTTTATGCTCTATGCAATTATTTTTTACGACAGCAATATGATCATGAAAATACACCCTTCCATCCCCCTTACAATCTAGAGAAATTGCCGCAAGGATAAAAATAAAAACGTATCTAATCATACTAGCCTCCACCTGTTTTTTACTTATATTTTATTGTATTATTGTTTAAATAGAATTTCAATTTTATTTTTTCAACTGTCGATTTCGATTTTCACGCAATTTTTCAAAGTCATCTCCGGCGTGGTACGAGGACCTTGTCAACGGAGAGGCCGAAACCATGAGGAACCCTTTTCCATAGGCCATTTTTTCATAGTCTGCAAACTCCTGGGGATCCACATAGCGCATCAACGGATGATGTTTGGGGGTAGGTTGTAGATATTGCCCGATGGTCAAAAAATCCACACCCGCACTGCGCAAATCATCCATCACCTGATAGATCTCCTCCCGCGTTTCTCCAAGGCCCACCATCACCCCAGATTTGGTAAAGATACTGGGATCTATGTCTTTAACGGTTTTCAATAGATTCAACGAATGGAAATACCGGGCCCCTGGTCTAACAGTAGGATAGAGCCTGGGAACTGTTTCTAGGTTGTGGTTATACACATCAGGCCGTGCGGTTACAACGATTTCTAGCGCTCCGTCTTTTCGAAGGAAATCTGGGGTGAGGATTTCGATAGTTGTGTTTGGGGATTTGGTCCGAATCTCAGAAATCACCTGGGCAA
>CAYOCE010000003.1:41368-49644 GCA_964402405.1 uncultured Hyphomicrobiales bacterium
ATTTCGATAGTTGTGTTTGGGGATTTGGTCCGAATCTCAGAAATCACCTGGGCAAAGTGTTCAGCCCCGCCATCCGGTAAATCATCCCGGTCCACAGAGGTAATCACCACATGGGCTAACCCTAGCGCCATAATGGCCTTGGCCACATGCTCGGGTTCATGGGGATCCAGCTGATCCGGCCGCCCGGTTTTGATGTTGCAGAAGGCACAGGCCCGCGTACATACACTGCCTAGGATCATCACCGTCGCATGCTTCTTGGACCAGCACTCCCCAATGTTTGGGCAAGCTGCTTCCTCGCATACTGTATTCAACTTCAGCAAGCGCATCAGGTCCCGCGTTTCTTGATACGTCTTGGAAACTGGCGCCTTTACCTTGATCCAGTCAGGCCGTTGGAGGGATTGGGAATTGTTCATGGGTTCAGTTTTAGGTGAAAAGGACAGATGGGTCAAGGATGAAAAAGGGGCACCTTTTGAGCGTCCCCTTTGATACAAACTTGGAAGAATTATTCGTTGGGATTTAAAACTTGCATATTTCGCTGTAAGAGTTCCCTTACAACTTTATGATGAGCATCCATATCACCCTCTCTGATAAACAATCCTAAGTTATCGCAAACATGTGCCACATTCGTACCAGCAACATTTATTGCCTGGGTACGCTCATCCAAGGGGGTATCTATAGCAACTGTTGTTCGAGGATGGAAAAATTCTTCTCTCATTCCCAAAGGTTTATGCCATGTTAGAGGTGGAATAATCATATGCTCAGAAAAAATTTGTCGTGGCACTTTTAATCCACAAAAATACTTCCGAGTGTTCGCATATAAACTAACCATCGCCGTCGAATCGACAAATATCCCAGAATAATATCCTGCCCCAAAGGCAACAGAAACTTCCTTTTCTGGGAGTTTTTCTTCTATTATCTGGTAGCTCCACCACTTTCCTTCAGAATCCTGCTCAACATGGATTTTGTTCCTCTGATTATAGTCCTCAACCATACTGCGATCTAATGGATCTAATTTTGCAGGATCAATTCCAGGAGTTCGTTTTGTAAAAGGATATGCCTTTCCAAAAAACCAATCTTCAAAAAAAGGAATTCCATTTGTTCCTCTTAGAAGAGCGATTTTATTTTCATGCTCTGCCTCTACTTCAAAAGCTATTGTTCTTATGAGGTTCTCGCGATCAAAAGAGCAGGCCTTTAGAAATTTATTTCTGATTTGAAGTTTTTCTCCTGGCTTAACAAGGTTAAGAAAATGAGGTTTTTTTTCATCTTTCTGAAAAGGAGGATAAAAATCATTTAAAATTTCTTCAAATTGCTGCCCTCGAATTTGCGGGGCATACTTTTTTAAGAAATCAAATTCCAAACGATGCTGATCCTGCAGACCGCGTACATTAGAAAACGAGAAGTTCACATAATGACGCGCTGGGTCTTCGGAAGATGTTTTATTCAAAATAGCTACTAACCCAGCATCTAAAGAACCATTGGAAAATTCTTCTCTTCTCAACTTCAAGCAAAAATCATCAATAGATTCCTCAGGATCATCCACCATAAAAGGACAATCCGGAATATCTATAAAAGAGCGATGTGGATGAGTTGTTGAAAATGTTTGATACATGTCATACAGCGCATAAGCCTGCAGCAATGAAGGTGGCACAAATAGAATGGTTATATCCTCTTCTAATGTTAAAGATCCCTGATCTCTGCCTTCCATCCAAATTTGTTCTTGAACCTGCCGTTGAATACGTACCCACTGATCAAACTCTAAAGAATTTCCTTCTGCATCCGTTAATAAATAACCCGCCTGGCATAAGGATGAATAAAACATATGTGATAGCAATATAACGATTACACTAAGAACCTTCTTCATCTTTTTCTTTTCCTATAATATAGAGAGTTAATCTACAAATAGTCATATTTCTTTTTTTTCAAGGGGAATTTTGGGAATTATTTATTAGTGGAGGTTGGGGAAATTGTCAGAAATTATCCCTTTTTCTAACCACCCCAGCGAAAACCGGGGTCCAAGAGAGTGGACACCTTTCAAAGTCTTGCCCGCGCTAGCGCTGCATGGACCCCGGCTTCCGCCGGGGCGGTCCATAATGATGATAAAATACTCCAGAAGAAATGGGGCTTCTCCCTACGAACTCAATCGCTCCAACACGGCAGGATCGATATCGAAATTCGAGAAAACTTCTTGGACATCATCGTTATCCTCAAGGACATCAATGAGTTTCAATAAGGTCTCCGCATGGTCCTCGCTAACACTGACGGTATTCTTCGCTTGCCAAACTAGTTTTGCAGAGATAGGATCCCCAAATTTTTGGGCGAGGGCATCCCGCGTGGTATTTAAGGCATCGCTCGCACAGTAAATCTCATGGCCATCATCTGTGGATGCGACATCTTCCGCTCCGGCCTCAAGCGCGGCCTCGAACATATCATCCTTAGACGCCACTTTCGCGGGATACGTAATCAATCCTAAGCGATCAAACTGAAAGCTCACGCTGTTACTTTCCCCCAGATTCCCCCCGTATTTATTAAAGGTAGAACGCACATCAGCCGCTGTGCGATTACGATTATCGGTTAAGGCCTCCACAATAATGGCAGTTCCTCCAGGACCATAGCCTTCGTACCGCATCTCATGATAATCGGATCCTTCTTCAGCCCCTGCCCCCCGCTTGATGGCGCGCTCCATGGTATCCTTGGTCATGTTAGCAGCGCGCGCTGCTGTAATGGCCAGACGCAAGGCTGGATTTGCTGTTGGATCCGGATTTGATTTAGCTGCAACCGTTAGCTCTCGGATTAATTTCGTGAAAACTTTGGCACGCTTGGCATCCTGGGCGCCCTTGCGATGCATAATATTTTTAAATTGCGAATGTCCCGCCATTTATTACTCCTTTTTAAACAAGCTGCTGGGCTATTTGTACAATAACCATTTGGGTAAAATAAAGGGTCATATATAAAATGAGGAAGGATAAATCCAGCCCTCCCAATGTGGGAACTAATCTACGAATGGGCCTAAGGGCTGGTTCGATTGCGCGACTTAAAATATCCCCTAACATATACACAAACTGATTGCGGGTGTTAATGACATTGAAAACCGTTAGCCAGCTAAGAATCGCATAGATAATCAACGCCCACTGATAAAGATCAATCAGCATTAATAGTATCTTAAGAAAGGGAAATAAAATAACATCCATAACAACCCCCAATCAGGTAAAGGTTTAAACTAAAGCAATATCTGGCGCATCAATGGCCTTCATGCCCACCACATGATACCCACTATCCACATGGAGAACCTCGCCCGTTACGCCAGACGATAGATCACTGAGTAAATATACGCCAGCCCCGCCTACATCCGCAAGGGTTGTGTTGCGTTTCAAGGGCGCATTGTGTTCGTTCCATTTTAAAATATACCGGAAATCTCCAATGGCTGAAGAAGCCAGGGTCCGAACAGGTCCTGCCGATATGGCATTCACCCGAATATTTTGATTTCCCAAATCAACAGCCAAATACCGAACGCTGGCCTCAAGCGCCGCCTTGGCAACACCCATCACATTATAATGGGGCATTACTTTCTCGGCGCCATAATAACTGAGGGTTACAAGACTTCCCCCCTCCGTCATTAAAGACTGCGCCCGTTTAGCAATGGCAGTAAAGGAATAACAAGAAATATCCATGGCCTGCAGGAAATTACCTCGGGAAGTATCATAGTAAGGGCCTTTGAGCTCCTCCTTATCAGAATACGCAATGGCATGTACCACGAAGTCCAGCTTGCCCCATTTCTTTTCAATGGTGGCAAAGACCTGATCCAAATCCTCATCCCGCGTCACATCACACGGAATCAAAAACGTTGATCCAACCGAGCTTGCTAAAGGTTCCACGCGCTTCAACAATACGTCTCCCTGATAGGTAAACGCAAGTTCCGCCCCATGGGCTGCCAATTCTGATGCAATGCCCCATGCGAGGGATTTATCATTGGCAACGCCCATAATGAGACCGCGTTTGCCCTGCATTAATCCATGTTTTGTCATAGTAACTTCCCAAAATTAAAAGATGTACCCAAAAAAGATTTCTAAAGATACTAAAAAAACCCCTAAAAAGACAAGGCTTTTTTTGTTAAAAACCCCATTGCAAAGGAATTTTTTTTCCGCTAAGCTTAACTCAGAAAACGTTAAACATACTATTTTAAAGGGGAATTTTAAATGCTAGATAAACTATCGCCTAGAATTCAGGCTGCTCTTTCCATCGGCGCTTTTGCCATTTCACTACTAGCTATGCTCGTGAGCTACATGTATCGCCATGGGGTAGATTATAATGCTCTTACAGCCGGAATAACTTTACCTGCAGGTGCTGGGACCGAGGATGTGGAAAAGGCTTTGAAAGAAAAGCCTGAAATGATCATGGAAGCGATTGCATTGATGCAACAAAGGGAAACTGAAAAGCGAAATGTCCAACAAAAAGAGGGTATCAAGGGATCAACGAAGGAATTGTTCCAACATGAAACCAATCCTGTTGGTGGAAATGTAAATGGGGACGTTACCGTCGTTGAATTTTTTGATTACAGGTGTGGATTCTGTAGGCGTGTATTCGGGTCTATAAAGGATGCTCTTTCCAGTGATGGAAAGGTGAAAATCGTTTACAAAGAATTCCCAATTATGGGAGATACCAAACTAGCCCAAGCAACCCTTGCTGCCCATAAACAAGGAAAATACTATGCCTTCCATCAGGCCCTAATGAATTCTAAAGGATCTTTGAATGATAAGGAACTTGACAGCATTGCGAAGACCCTGAAGCTAGACATCAAAAAATGGAAGGCTGATATGGAAGCTGCTGATGTGAAGAAGCAAATCCAAGAAAACCTAGAATTGGGCCATAAGCTTGGTATTCAGGCAACGCCTACCTTTGTTGTTGGTGAGGTTGTTATTCCAGGGGCTGTGGACGCTGAATATCTAAAGAATACTTTTGCTGAAGCACGTAAAAAGGATAAACCAGCAGCATAAGTAAAGTTTACTTTTAAACCTGTTCAAACGCACCCTTAGTGGGTGCGTTTTTTTATTGCTTTTTTCAGATCACCCTCACGGAGGAGGAGGTTCCATGCACCTCTGTACTTTTAAAGTATCACCCGGAGATTCCTCTGGATCCCCTCCGAAGATCGGGATACTTGAGAAGAAAGAGGATGATTCCAGAATGATATCTTTTTTGACTCTATTAACAGCGAACTTCTGCTAATTAAAAGCATCCAATATCTGCTGACCTATACTTGGCGGTTGAATCTTTGCGACTGCCCCCACACTAGGGAGGAGCATGGGTTGACTTGCATTTGGAAATTGAGGAGACATCACGGGTGTTTGATTAAACGGCATCATCATTGGCATTTGATTGTACGGCTGATTATAGGATGGCATCATCCCCATTGAATTTAGCATGGGTGTTTGATTGTACGGTTGACTATATGGTCCTATTCCCATTGAATTCAGCTGAGGCATCTGATTGTACTGATTATAGGACGGCGTCATTGGCATTTGGTTGTATGGCGTTTGACCAAATGGAGGTAACCCCACTAATCCTGGAGCTGAAAATAAACCAGGCCGCATTATTAGAGGAGATAACGGAAGAATTTGGTTTTGGCCATAAAGCGCTACCGGTGGGGGAACGGGAGTATATGATTTTTTAGTTGGTTTTTGCACAGGACTTGTTGAATTAAGAGAGCACTTTGTAAAGTGCTTGTCTGCACAACAGCCCCTCATCCTTTCATCGCAAGTATCTTGGGTGATTTTTGAATCTGCTTTGCATAATTTATAGCATTCTATGCAGGCATCTTGATAGGATTTCTGCGGACATGACTCATCAGAACCTTCCGCACTACAGATCACACATGTAAGTAATTCTAAAAATAAAAAAGCTTTAATGCGCTTATTCATTTTTTCTCCCCAAAATTTTTTCTATATTTTTATTATACTCTATTTTTTAAAAAAAATCTTTGAAAATGTTTTTTAAGAGGATCCTATTGAAAGAAGAGATCCACATTGATACTATGACGCCGAAGAAATTTTTCTTAAAATGACTGAATAAAATTAAGGATCAATGAATGAGAAAAGATATTGGATCTATATGCTTAATTGCGGGGACAGCAATTGGGGCGGGGACACTCGCCCTTCCACTCGTTCTTGCGGGATTTGGATTGTTGATTAGCACAACCTTGATGGGAGGTGTGTGGGCTGTGATGTATTATAGTGCTCTTGTGAATGTGGAGCTGAACCTACGAGCCGGAGAAGGACTGACTCTGGGGGCCTTGGGCCGAAAATTCTCAGGAGCCACTGCAGAATTCATTGGGCATTCTTCCCTGAAACTATTGTGTTATGCACTCCTTTGCGCCTATATTTATGCAGGGACCTCTGTTATTCAAAAGCTCACCTCTCATTTTTTTGGGACTTCCATAGGTTTTGTGGGGATTGCCGCCTTATACACATTGGCTCTGGCGGGTATTCTGTTTCTAAAACTTAGGACTGTTGATTATATTAATCGATCCCTGTTTCTAGCATTATTGGTAATGATGGGGGTATTGATCGGCGGGATTCTTCTACAGATTGATTTTGGGAATCTACCCCTATTGCAGGATTCAACGGCCAGCCTTACTATTTGGCATCTTGCCCTGCCTACCATGTTTACCTCCTTCGGGTTTCAGGTGATTTTCCATACCCTTACAAATTATTGTGATCGTGATCCCCAGATTCTAAAACGGGCGTTTTTCTGGGGAAGCCTTATTCCCCTGATTATTTACGTGATTTGGTCTGTGTGTGTGCTGGGGGTGATTTATCATTATAGTCCAGACTTTTATCATCGGATGGTTTTAGGAGGCATAGAACTTGGGGATTTGATCCAGCAGCTAAGCCTTGCCGCCCAGTGGCCATTGATGCAACTGCTATCTTGGGTTGGATCTATTCTGGTCATTGTGACCTCTGTGATTGGCGTGAGTATTGGGCTAATGGATAGTTGGCGCCCTTACTTTGAGAAAAGAATCGAATGCTCAACTATACGGAGCATGGTGATGGTAGGACTCACCCTCTTGCCCCCATTTTTGATTTCTGTTCTATTTCCCAACGTATTCATTTCAGCCTTGGGTTTTGCGGGGATGGTGCTGGTGATTATTGCTATCTTGCTGCCTATCTATCTGCTGCATAAATCGAACAAAGGAAAATTCTTTTATCCCATTTTGAAGAGCAAAGCCTTGCAAGCTATCGCTGTTATTTTCGGACTGATTATTATTTTGTGCGAAGTGCTGAATTTGGTTAGGGGATAGTTAGTCATACCCCATACAAGTTATTTCCTATTCAAGTATTCCATAAAAAACAAAGTAATAGTAAAATATAGGTTAATTATAGTAAGCAGGATATTTTTTTGTAGAATTTTTGTAGAATTTGTGATACAAAAGGTTTCAAATGTAATGATAAAAATATTTTTACAGGAGATTGCAGATGTTAAATATAATAAGAAAAAAGTTTTATGGTGGCTTATTTTACTTAACTCTTTCTTTGATTTTAGTCGAAGGAATAAGAGTTACTTGCTGGGGAATGGACCCAGCAATACTAGGGGCAGAAGAGTTTAGGCGACTTGCCACCCAATACGCGCGTGAGCCTCATCAACGTAACTCTCCCTTAATTGACTTAGAACCTGAAAGTCCTGCAGTAAGAAGGCTATATGAGCATATTACGCGATCTTGTCAGGAAGTTATTGATAGGGCACAGGATCCTCTCCAGTTGGAAGGAAGAAACCCAATAGGAGATGAAAGGAGATTGTATAGGGTAACAACAGGAAGCACTGCTGCTATTCCTCAGAGAAACAACCATGTGAGGAATTTCTTAAGCCCTGACTTTAATTTAGTTTACCCTGCCTTCGCGCACTTTACCCCAGATCATCCTCAGTTCGACCCAAGACGCAACCCTCCTACATTTCCTCTTGATAAAGAATTTGATATAGCTACCCTTGGGCAACCCTTAGTATTTATGAGAATTCATCAACTAAATAATGAGAGGGAATTAACCAGATTTGGTGGTTTGTACGGTGCGCCTTTGGAGCAATTGTTAAGACAAGGGACCACAACAGTAGCTGACTATAACGATCGATACGCGATAGCAAAAAGATGGGGACCCAAGAATTATTTCTCTTTTATTGTACTGCCAGCAGGTCAAGAGATTATCTATTATCATGGGCGTTGTTCAGCCCAAAGTGCGGATCATTTTAGTAGAATTGATACTACACACGGTGGAGGAACTCAGATATTTCTA
>CAYOCE010000004.1:0-46500 GCA_964402405.1 uncultured Hyphomicrobiales bacterium
CCTCATCAAAAGCCTCTTCTCGACCATCTCGATCTGCTTGGGTTTTCATGTCAACAGACATATACATTCTTGCCTCATCTGGAGTCCAAGAAAGACGGTCAAGTTCATAATAGGCTCGCTCCATAATTGCATCACTCCCAATGATTTCCTTCAGGTCATCTGGATCCGTCTCCGGGGCATTCTTCAAGAAATAACACCACTTTTGAATCATGGTTTTCAGATCTTTCTTCGAAACCTTAAACTTTGGAAGCTCAACAAACGAAAATGAAAAATCTTTCAAATCATTTTCCAAGGTCTTCTCATCTAATATCTTATGGTACGAGATATAATCAGATTTTCCTGGAAACACGATAAAATTAGTAATGGCCAAGAAAATCACCGCCTTCAGATCCTTATATTCGGTGCCCTTGTCCCGTTGGTCAATGTAAGTCCTTGCCGCATAATATTGGGCACGTCTTTCAAAGCCAGGGTCTCTTGCAATCTGCATTTCGATAATAAAGAGATCGCCCTTCAAGTCCTTACATAAGATATCCACAATACTCTGACGCTTACTGGCAACCTCCGGATCCTGATTTGTCTTGAGAAAGGTCACCTCTTCGATAGGATTGACCGTGCGCGCAAAGACATCATTCAGAAAATGAATCAGAATATCTTTGTTTTTCTCCGTTCCAAAGATTCTTTTAAATGCCCAGTCATTCTTGGGGTCTAAAAATTTACCAATTATCATAATGCATTGTCCTTGCTGAATTTCAACACATCATATCAATCAACAAAAACTCTTGCAAGTCTTTTTTACGTATTTTTTATAATAATTATAAAATATATAAACGACTTACTCCAACTCCAACACCGCTTCATGGCATCTATTGCATATATCCTGATGACTTGGGATGTTCCCAACTTCCTCTAACACCCGCCAACACCTAGCGCATTTAGTACCCGGAGCCATGAAAATAACAGCCCCCACATGAGGGACGCCTTCTAGGACAAAGGCTCCGTCGGGAATGTTTCTAAGGACTACTTCTATATGGGAAGCAATCATGATCTCCGCCAAAGGAAACTCATGGACCTTGTTTGCCAACGGATGATTATCTAAATAAAGACTAACCCCTGCCTGTAGGCTCGATCCCAAATGACCCTGGGCACGTTCGCGTTCAATGGCACCCGTGACAACCCGACGAATATCTCGCAGTTGATCCCACACCTTTCCAAGATCTGGCTGATGCCATTCTTTAGGAACAGCTGAAAAATCCTCCAGGTGAATACTAAGGGCATTGGCGCCGTGATACGTGCGCCAAACCTCCTCAGCCGTGAAAGATAAAATAGGAGCAAACCAACGGGTCAAATGATCAAAGAGTTGCTTCAAAATATACAGAGTAGACTGGCACGCCTTGCTGTTACGGCTATCGCAGTACAATGTATCCTTACGAATATCGAAATAGAGCGCCGACAAATCCACGGCACAAAATTGATAAAGTTCCTTGAACAAGCCATGGAAATCGTAGCTGATGGATTTTTCACGCACCACCTGATCCAACTCAGAAAGTCGATGGAGAACCCATTTCTCAAGGGATGGCAGTTGATCATAGGAAATATCCTGAATCGTAACGCCGGTGATATTTCCTAAAATGTATCTAAACGTATTCCGAAGTTTCCGATAGATATCTTCTTGACGTTTGATGATTTCTGATCCAATACGTAGATCCTCGCTATAGTCAGATCCCAATACCCATAGGCGCAAAATATCCGCCCCGTGTTTTTCAATCAATTCATCCAGAGATACCGCATTTCCCTGGGATTTGGACATCTTGTAGCCCTGGGCATCCACCACGAACCCATGGGTTAACACGGCTTTGTAGGGCGCAACGCCCCGTGTTCCCACAGATTCCAGAAGGGAACTATGAAACCATCCCCGATGTTGATCAGAACCCTCTAAATACAAATCCGCAGGCCACGCGAGATCAGTTTTTCCCTCTAACACAAAGCTATGGGTACAGCCACTTTCAAACCACACATCCACAATGTCCTGGCATTTCTCATAGTCCTTAGGATTATGATCTGGGGCTAAAAATCTTTCCTCAACACCAGCTTCGAACCACAAATCCGATCCATCCTTGGCAATGGCCTCATAAATACGTTGATTGACTTTATCATCCTTCAGAGGTTGTCCTGTTTCCTTATGCACAAACAACGCAATGGGAACGCCCCATGCCCGCTGGCGGGATAGACACCAATCAGGACGCGTGGCAATCATAGACGTGATACGGTTTTCCCCTTGACTCGGAATCCACTTGGTTTTTTTGATAGCTTCCAGAGCCTTAGACCTGAGATCATTGGCCTCCATGGAAATAAACCACTGGGGAGTCGTTCTAAAAATCAACGGGGCCTTGGACCTCCAAGAATGGGGATAACTGTGGAAGATTTCTGTTTTATGGAGCAATGCCCCCACATCCTCCAGCGCCTGCATCACCGGTTCATTGGCCTTGAATACATGGATTCCCTTGAACAGGGGCACATGGTCATAATAAACCCCATCATCCCCCACAGTTTGGGGAATCTCGATACCATATTTCTGACCTACGGCAAAGTCCTCTACGCCATGACCAGGGGCTGTATGCACAAAGCCGGTTCCCTGATCTGTCGTTACATGATCCCCTGCCAACAAGGGCACATCAAAGTCATAGCCTTGACCATGGAACGGATGATGGGCAATAGTGCCTGCCAAATCAGATCCTTGAACTGTTCCTAAAACTTGATGCTGATTGACTTCTACTTCCTTGAGAAAGGCTGGCACCAAATCTTTGGCGACGACGTATTTTTTGCCCTTCAGTTTTGGATGATCCTCCATCAGCAACACCTGATAAGCAACATCACTATGATAGGCAATGGCTCTGTTCCCCGGGATTGTCCAGGGGGTGGTCGTCCAGATCACAACCTCGGTATCCTTCAACAAATCATGCCCTGTTTTCACAACGGGAAACCCAACATAAATGCTGGGCGAGGTTTTATCCTTATATTCAACCTCAGCTTCAGCCAAGGCAGTTTTTTCAATAACGGACCACTGGATAGGCCGGACGCCTTTATAGAGCCCCCCATTCATCAAGAATTTGAAAATCTCCTGAACAATTGCCGCTTCGGAAGTAAAATCCATGGTGATATAAGGGTTTTTCCAATCCCCTAAAACCCCCAGGCGCTGAAATTCTTGGGCCTGAATACCCACCCATTTCGCCGCAAAGTTTCGACACTCTGAACGAAACTCAATGACGGGCACATGGTCCTTGTTTTTTCCCTGCTTTTTATACTCGGTTTCCACCATCCATTCGATGGGCAGACCATGGCAATCCCATCCGGAAATGTAGGGAGCTTTTTTCCCCAGCATGCGCTGATACTTCATCACCACGTCCTTGAGGATTTTATTCAGGGCATGGCCGATGTGCAAATGCCCATTGGCGTACGGGGGGCCATCATGCAACATGAAGATGTCTTTTTTGGATTGAGCCTTCAACGCCTCATACAAATTTGCCTGTTGCCATGTGGCCAAAATCTCAGCCTCCTTCTGGGGCAAAGACGCCTTCATGGGAAAATCCGTCTTGGGCAGAAATACTGTGTTCTTGTAATCCATTTTTTGTTCCTAATAATTGTAGGGAGTTAATTATAACAACCTGAGTTCTGGATAAGAATAGCGTAAACATTAAAAATCGACGTCATCCTGAGCCGTGAGCGCAGCGAGCGTGCGTAAGGATCCAAGACACATGAGAGGGCGTAGCCCTCACTTTATAAAGAAAAAACAAAGTGAAGGCTGCGCCTTCCCATTTGTGCTGGACCCGCAGGCAGCGCTCGCTAAAGCTCGCTGCTCAGGATGACATAAAAAGTAGTCATAAAGCGATTCTTGTCCAAAACTCAGGCCATAATAAAGGGTTTTCCCATTTTCAGCTAGGAAGATCAAGGAAAATTTTGAAAGGATCTAGACAAGTTTACTCTTCAGTGGGATCGACATACTCAACTCGTGCGGGGGGGCCTACTTGAGTACCATCGAGAAGAAGATATGCACCCTCAAGGAGAGGGAGAAATCTAAGGACTTTACCCGGGCGGCACTCAGGATCTCCGAGTTCTTGAGTAATGGATGCCATTTCTCTTGCATCAGCCGCTTCGGCATCTGTATAAAGCCCCCTCTCATAAAGCTCCTTCTCAATGTCCTTTTTAGACAAATCTTCCGCAATCCCTTCTAACGGTCTATCATTGAACAGGATTTCATATGCCACATGATCTATCCTTAAAAATCTATATGTTTCTTTATTCACCAACTCAGGATGAAGGTTTCTAGTTGTTAAGATCATTCTGCCAGGAACCCTTCCTCTGGCAGCAGGAATTTGAAATTGCGCCTCACCATCGCGACTAGTCATCTGGATATACTCGTTATCCCGATCCCCACTTATGTCAGTTCCCGTTGCATCAACTGTAAGACCTGTGATGGTTACTGGTACCTCAAGGAAATTCTTAATAATAATTTTTTTACATGGAGCACTTGTGTCTGAGATAGACCCTTCTTCAGCAGATAAATGGAGAGCATCTGCCGTGTTGAGTAATGGTAAGAGCAAGACAAAAAAGAAGATTAGTTTTTTCATAATATACATCCTTATTTTAAGTTAGCCAAATGTAGCTGCTTTTTATTTGTTGTTCAATAATTTTAGTACTCTAGACAACAGATTTAAGTAGTAAAGAAGATCATTTGAAAGAGAGGGCGTATTTAAGGCCGTAACGCTTTCGCCAATTTATCCAACACGCCATTCACAAACCCTGATTCTTTTTCATCATAGAAGGTGTGGGTCAAGTTCACGTATTCAGATACAATAATGCGGGCGGGAGTATCGGGACATTGCAGCAATTCAAAAGTCCCCGCCTCAAGAATGACCCGTAGCACCAATTCAATGCGATCAAAGGGCCAGTCCTCCCGTAGGTTTTGGGTGATCAAGTGATGAATATTCTCTTGATTCACAAGGACACCCTGAACAATGGTTTCAAAGAGCTCCAGATTCATGGGAATATCTGTGCCTTCAGGGGTTTGAGGGCCCTTGAAATGACCTGAGAATTCCTTTATACCCTGGGAAACAGGCGTCTTGGTGATGTAGTGTTGATACAGGGCCTGAATGGCTGCCAAGCGCGCCGCACTCCGCTTTGATAAAGGATGGGGCTTCTCTTGAGGTTCTATTTGTGGTTCTAATGAGTCTGACATTAATATATAAATCCTTTAAACTTCTTCTTTTTTCAGTGTTTCAATCAGCTCTTCGAAATCCTTCGCCTCGGCAAAATCTTTGTAAACGGACGCAAAACGAATGTAGGCTACGGGATCCAGGGTCTTTAAGGAATCCAAAACCATCTCACCAATTTGTTTGGTGCTAACCTCAGATTCCCCACTGGATTCCAATTTGCGCACAATACTATTGATTACGCGTTCTACTTGTTCCGTATCCATACCCCGTTTACGAACGGCGGAATACACAGATCTGGCCAACTTCTCTCGCTCAAACGGGGTTCGATCGCCGCTTTTTTTCAGGATGGTGATTTCACACAATTGCACCCGCTCAAAAGTCGTAAAGCGCGATCCACATTGGGGGCAACCCCGGCGTCGGCGAATGGCAACACCATCCTCCGAAGGCCTGGAGTCCTTGACTTGCGTATCTAAATATCCACAAAATGGACAGCGCATTTATGATCCTTTACTTTTATGCATTTCTTTTTACCGTCATCCCGGACGAAGCGCAGGGCCCCGAAGGGGCACCAGCAAAGATCCGGGCCCCAGGGATTATGGGAGGACGACTCGCCACGGCGAAGCCTTTGGCGTAGCCGGGAGTCCTCACCTTATTTTTCTTTATAGGGTGATGGCTTACGCCATCCCATTTGTGCTGGGTCCCAGGTCTGCGTTCGCAAGCTCACTTGCCTGGGATGACGTCAATAAGGCAGCAACCCTCATCCCACCCGTGTATAAATCGGAAATGTCTTACACATGGCAACAACGCGTTTCTTTACCTCTTGCTCAATCGCCCTATTTCCATCGATACCACTTGCTCCAAGGCCCTCGAGAACAATATTAATCAATTCGGCGGTTGCTTCAAAATCACCTTCTTTAAATCCCCGCGTTGTCATGGCGGGGCTACCCAACCGAATGCCCGAGGTAATTCTGGGGCTGGTGGGATCAAAAGGAATGGCATTTTTGTTGCATATCAAACCAGCGCGCTCCAGGCTACGTTCCGCATCTTGTCCCGTCACACCCTTGGGGCGCAAATCCACCAAAATCAAGTGAGAATCAGTTCCCCCAGAAGCCAAATGATATCCATTCTGTAACATGGCTTTGGCCAGCGCTTGGGCATTTTTAACAATCTGATGCGCATAGGTTTTAAACGCCGGTTGTAAGGCCTCGCCAAAGGCAACAGCCTTGGCGGCAATCACGTGCATCAAGGGCCCCCCTTGCAGGCCTGGAAAAATCGCGGAATTTATTTTCTTAATCAAATCCTCGTCATTGGTCAGGATAATACCGCCCCTAGGCCCCCTGAGAGTCTTATGAGTCGTACTGGTCACCACATGAGCATGATCACACGGATTGGGATAAACACCTCCCGCCACAAGTCCTGAGAAATGGGCCATATCCACCATTAAATAGGCGCCCACCTCATCAGCAATGGCGCGGAATCTTTTGAAATCAATGATTCGAGAATAGGCGGAACCACCGGCAATAATAATCTTGGGGTTATGTTGAAAGGCTAGGTCTCTCACCTGATCATAATCAATGAGATGTGTATCAGGATGCACATCATAGGGAACCGGATGAAACCATTTGCCTGACATGTTTACAGGGGATCCGTGGGTTAGATGTCCCCCCGCATTTAGACCCATGCCCAGGAAGGTATCCCCTGGATTCATCAAGGCCAAAAATACCGCCTGATTGGCCTGGGATCCTGAGTGAGGCTGCACATTGGCAAACTTACAATTCATCAACTTGGTGAGTCGTTCGATTGCCAGAGTTTCCACCTGATCCACATATTCACAACCGCCGTAATACCGTTTTCCGGGATATCCTTCAGCATACTTGTTAGTAAGGATAGACCCTTGGGCATTCAAGACCGCTTGCGATACCAGATTTTCCGACGCAATCAGCTCAATGTTGTCCTGCTGCCGGACCAAATCCTTTTGAATTAGATCAAAGAGACCTGAATCTGTGGTTTGCAAAGGCTCTTCAAAAAAGTGCTTCATAGATACTCCTTTAGCCTTTGGTAAAAATTTCCCACCAAGAGGCTTTATATTTTTGTTGCTCTAAAACCTTTCCTTTTGCCCCCAGGCGCATGATATACCACTGTTGGCCAATGGCTAAAACGTTGCTCCATGTCCAATACAAAACCAAGCCCGCTGGGAATTGGGCCAGCAAATAGGTGAAAAAGAACGGCATGATCAAAAATACCTTGGCCTGCATAGGATCCATGGGCTGGGGATTCAGCTTTTGTTGCAATAGCATGGTCACCCCCATCAACACAGGCAGAACCCCGATCATTAGGAATCCTGGCGGTGTCCAAGGGATCAAGCCGAACAAATTAAATAAGGTTGTGGGATCCGGGGCAGATAGATCATGAATCCATCCGTAGAACGGCGCATGACGCATTTCCAAGGTTACAAACAAAACCTTATAAAGGGCAAAGAACACAGGAATCTGGATGAGCATGGGCAAACATCCAGCAACAGGGTTCACTTTATTTTTCTTGTAAAACTCCATCATTTCCTGATTCATGCGCATCTTATCATCGCCATACCGTTCCTTGATTTTCAACATCTCGGGTTGCAATTGGCGCATACGGCTCATGGATCTAAAGGATTTGTTGGCAAGGGGGAAGAATAGAGCGCGCATCAAAATGGTCAATAGCAAGATCCCCAATCCAAAATTTCCTAACAAATTGTGGAAGAACGAAAGCGCATAGAAAATAGGCTTGGTGATAAAATAGAACCAGCCGAAATCCACTGCCAAATCGAAGGATGGGATGTTCAACGCTTTCTCATACGCATCCAATAATTCAACGGATTTTGCCCCTGCAAAGAAATGGGTGGTGGTTTCTGTAGTTCCCTTTGGTGCCAACGAGACAACAGGCCCTCTGTAATCCGTTTGATAGTGATTCGCCTCTTTAACGGCACTCCCTCGGAAGTTCACTGTAATAGCATCTGCTTGGCTGGGAATGAGGGCTGTCAACCAATACTTATCAGTTATCCCGAGCCATCCCCCTTGGGAAGACACCTCAATTTTTTTCTTCTCAATTAAATCCTTGTAATTATGCTGATTGAGCTTGCTATTCAAATATCCAATAGGCCCCTCATAGGAAATAAAGAATTCAGAAACGGGTGGCGTTCCTCCCCTGGAAATTAATGCATAAGAATTTAGATCAATAGTTGATTGGGAGAGGTTGTGAACCTTCTGATGAATAGTAAACATATAATTTTCGTCAACGGAAATGATACGTTCAAATAGCAGGCCCGAGGCACTTTTCCAGCTAAGAATAATGGGGGTATTAGGGGTGAGCTTTTCGCCCTCCACGTGCCATACCGTATCACTTCCAGGCAAATCAATATCAACTGCAGACGATACCCAGCCGAATTCGGCGTAATAGGGATTTGCTGTATTGTTGGGAGCTAGCAATACAATTTCCAGGCTACTAGGATCAATTTCTGTATGATATTTCACCAGGGTCAAATCATCAATCCGTCCGCCCCTAACGGTGATAGATCCCTTCAAAGAGGGCGTTTCGATGGGAATGCGTTTGTCGTTAGCAATTACCTCTGCCACCGCTTTTTCAATAGGCGCTGCAGGGGCTGTTGCGCTTGGAGCAATACCATTGCCTGCGGTTTGCTGCATCATAGATTGCTTTTGTTGTTGCTCCTGAATCATCGCTTCTGCGCGGGGTCGTTCATAAAAATAATGAAATCCCCCCAAAATCAATAGGCTGAGGGCCACAACCAAAAATAGATTTTTATTTTCCATATTCATTTATCTTTCCTTTAATTTCTTTTCTGGGAACAGGGTCAACCCCATGTCCCCCAAACGGATGACACCTTAATAATCGCTGCAACACTAACCACATACCATAAAACCCATGGGAATTCAAAGCCTCTAATGCATATTCTGAACATGTAGGGAAATATCGGCACCGATGACCCAACCATGGCGAGAGGCATACCTTATAAAGACGAATCAATTTTTTTAGAACCCATATCATCCTTTGTTGGTATTGCATGAGAGGACGGATGTCAATATTTACTGATACTTATGCCTATAGGACAATATTCTTAGATTTCCTACGCTCCTCTCCTAGGGACAAGGATTATTCTTTTGCTGCTAACGTCAGCTGTTTAATTTCATCCTCAGGCAGCCCTGTAATTTGAGAAATAAAGGATAAAGCAGCATTTTGATTTAACATCTTCCGAGCAATATTTCTTTTGGCCTCTAGCATGCCTTTTTCAAGTCCTAACTTCTCTCCCTCGGTCAACCCTTCAGCTTTTCCTTCAGCTTTTCCCTCAGCTTTTCCCTCAGCTAATCCTGCTGCTAACCCTTCGGCCATACCTTCTTCATAGGCCTCTTCTTTGATGGCCCTATTAGACCAGTTCTTTTTGTCCACCGAGTCATAAGCATAAATATCTGCCTCCTTCCAATCATATTTATCCAACTCGTCATACGCTCGTTCGATAATTAAATCTGATCCTGCGATTTCCTTCATATCCTGTTTACTGGTTTCGGTAGCGTTCTTTAGGAAATAACACCACTTCTGCACCATCGTTTTTAAGTGCTCTTTTTCTACATTAAACTTGGGGAGTTCAATAAAAGAAAAAGAAAAATCTTTCAGGTCTCTCTCCAACGTTTTATGATCCAAAATCACATGATGGGACAAATAATCTTTCTTTTCGGGGAACAAAACAAAATCTGTGATAGCTAGGAAAATAACTGCCTTGAGATCTTTGTATGCAACGTTTTTAGTACGCTGTTCAATGTAGGCTTTCGCCGCATAATACAGGGCACGTTTTTCGAAACCACGTTCTCTTACAACCTGCATTTCTACAATGAAGCGCTCTCCATTCTCATCCTTGCAAAGAATATCAACGCTACTCATGCGTTGACCAACGGTTTCGGGCGTTTGAAAGGTGCTTAAAAAGGTGACCTCCTGAATAGGATTAGTGGTTCTCGCAAAAATATCGTTCAAAAAATGAATGAGGATATCTTTGTTGCGTTCTGTCCCAAAGATCTTTTTAAAAGCCAAATCATTTTTAGGGTCTAAAAATCGTGCCATTGTCATAAAATAAATCCTTTCTCAAGATTAATCAATAGGGTAGATACCCCCCTAACAAATATCATTTCATGACATATGCTTATTGCTCTAAACAAATATTGTCAATATATTATTTTCTATAAACATATAAAATATTTTTAAAATAAATTTTTCTCAAAAAGGGAAGAATTTCCCTCTGTACTTTCCTTAAGGTGGGTGGTATAAATGTTCACTTCTTAAATCACCTAACCCTTGGATCAGAAAATGTCTAAGCCCCTTTATCACATTGCAACCCTTGGCAATGCCATTGTGGATATCGTTGCCCATATTGAATTTGATGTGCTATCTTCTTTGAATATTCAAAAGGGCGGATGGACATTGCTAAGTGCCCAGGAATCTATGAACCTATACGAAAAAATGCCCCCGGCTGTTGAACAATCGGGCGGAGCGGCGGCAAATACCATGGCGGCCTTTGGATCCCTCGGGGGAAAAGGTACTTATATGGGTAAGGTCCATAATGATGAATTTGGTCATATTTTTGTCCATGATCTTAAGGCCATCGGTGTTGATTTTAAGGGCATAATAGACCCCCATAGCTCGGCCACGGGCAAATGCTTGATCTTGGTAACGCCTGATGCGGATCGCACGATGAATACGTATCTGGGGGCCTCCATTGAAATAGGTCCTGAGGATGTGGATGAAGAGGTCATTAAAAATGCAGAAATATTCTTCTCAGAAGCCTATCTATGGGCTCCTGATTCTGCCCAGAAAGCGTTATTAAAAGGTGTGGATATTGCCCATAGCCACGGGCGTAAAGTGGCGTTAACATTATCAGATCCAGATTGTATAAAGGCACATAGGCAAGGGCTATTGCCGTTTATTCGGGATCATGTGGATATTTTGATCGGCAATGATGCGGAAATCATGAATCTTTTTGAGATGGATTTTGGGAATGCATCGAACACTATAAAAAGCATGTGTGAAACGGTGGCACTGACCCGTGGAGCGAAAGGATCCATCATTCATCACTTGGGAGAAACTCATGTGATTGATCCAGCACCAGCCGTCCAAGTTCTTGACACAACGGGGGCAGGCGATGTATATGCAGGAGGCTTGCTTTATGGCATGACCCATGGATATGATATAAAGAAAAGCGGACGAATTGCCAGCATGGCGGCAGCTCATGTCATTGGTCATTTGGGGTCCAGGCCAGAAAAATCCCTTTCTTTTATTTTGCAACAACTTTAATTTTATTTGAAAGATTTTGAAAACGATGAAAAATAATTTACGTAACATTGCCATTATTGCCCACGTTGACCATGGCAAGACAACCTTGATCGATACTCTCCTTCATCAAAGTGGTATCTTCCGCGATAATCAAAAAACGGAAGTACGCATGATGGACTCCAACGATCTTGAAAAAGAACGCGGTATTACCATTTTATCAAAATGCACCTCCATTACCTGGAACGGATATCGTTTGAATATCGTGGACACCCCTGGACACGCCGACTTTGGTGGTGAGGTTGAGCGGATCCTAAGTATGGTGGATGGTGTGCTGCTGTTAGTAGATGCAGCCGAAGGTCCTATGCCTCAGACAAAATTCGTTTTGACCAAGGCTTTAGCCGAAGGTCTTGCCCCCATTGTGGTGATCAATAAGGCTGACAGGCCTGACGGTAGGCCTCTGGAAGTGATTGAAGAAGTGTTTGATCTGTTTGTGGACTTGAATGCCAATGATGAACAGCTGGATTTCCCCATTGTTTTCGCCTCTGCCCGGGAAGGGTGGGCCGTCATGGATTTGAAGGATCCCCATAAGGATATGGAATGTCTTCTTGAGGCTATCGTCAAAAAAGTCCCCATTCCACAGGGAGATGAGGTGGCACCCGCAGCATTGCTGGCCACAAACATGGAATATGATTCCTACTTAGGTCGAGTACTGACAGGTCGTATTTATAATGGAACACTCAAGGTCAACATGGCGGTAAAAGCATTGACGCCGTCGGGTGAGTTGCGCGAACAAGGTCGCATTGCCAAGATTCTAGCTTTCCGCGGAATGGAGCGCGTTCCTGTTGATGAGGCTAAGGCCGGTGATATCGTCGCAATTGCGGGTCTTGAAAAGGCCACCGTGGGTGATACGGTTTGCGATCCCACCGTTAAGGATGCCCTGCCCTCCAAGCCTATTGATCCGCCAACACTCGCCATGACATTTTCCGTGAATGATTCCCCCTTAGGTGGAAAAGTGGGGAAGAAATTAACCTCTCGCATGATTGGAGAGCGTCTATTCAAAGAAATGGAAAGTAACGTTTCTATTACGGTCACACAAACGGCGAACAGCGATGCCTTCGAAGTTGCGGGACGTGGGGAATTGCAGTTGGGTATTCTGATTGAAACCATGCGTCGTGAGGGATTTGAACTTTCCATTAGCCGGCCTCGGGTGCTTTATAAGCAAGATGAAAAAGGCGCACGCCTTGAACCTATGGAAGAAGTCCAGGTGGACGTGGATGAGGATTTCGTGGGACCTGTTATTGAAAAAATGGGAGTCCGAAAGGGTGAATTGCAAAACATGGAACCCATGCATGGCAAGACACGCTTGCATTTCCTTTGCCCCTCCCGTGGATTGATTGGATACAGAAACGAATTCCTAACAGATACCCGGGGTACGGGCGTTATGAACCGATCCTTTTATGGATATGGCCCTTACAAAGGCGCCATCGAAGGCCGCAGGACTGGTAGTTTGATTTCCAATGGAAATGGAGCTGCTGTTGCCTATGCCTTATGGTATCTCGAGGAGCGCGGCAAGTTATTTGTGGAACCTGGAGATGATCTTTATGAAGGTATGATCATTGGGGAGAATGCCAAGGATAACGATCTAGAAGTCAATCCTTTGAAAACCAAGCAGCTAAGCAACATGCGCGCCTCTGGGAAGGATGAGGCTATCAAATTGACACCTATCCTGAAAATGACTCTTGAGCAAGCCTTGGCCTATATCCAAGATGACGAATTGGTGGAAGTCACCCCCAATGATGTGCGCTTGCGTAAAAAGCTATTAGATCCTAACGAAAGAAAGAAACATAGCCGGTCGAATCAGGATTAGGGTGATTATTCTGATGCCCATCATCCCGGCTCGTGAGCGAAGCGAGCGAGAGCCGGGATCCAGAGATTATGGGAGGACGACTCGCCACGACAAAACCATCAGGCGTAGGTGGAAGTCCTCACTTTATTTTTCTTTATGCGGAATTAGTATCATTAACCATGAGAGCAAACGACGAAAGTGTTAAAACCACACGCCCTTAAAGTATATTTTTCCCCTAAAGTCTTAACCATGATGGTCTTGGGGTTTCCTTACGGGATGATGTTTTACTTAGCCGTCCCCACACTTCAAACATGGCTTAAGGATCTAGATTACACCAATACCATCATTGGGTGTTTCGCGTGGGTTTATATCCCCTCGATCTTCAAGTTTTGTTTAGCGCCTCTCGTTTCTGCCATAAAAATTCCCTATCTTGGAAAATTAGGGCAGAGACGCAGTTGGTTGGTGATGGCCCATCTTTGCCTGATGATCCTTCTTGTTTTAATTGGTTTTTCTAACCCTGCTCAGAACTTATGGCTAACAGCTTCTTTAGCGGCTCTTCTTGCCGTTTTTGCGGCCATCCAAGATGTGATTGTGGATGCCTATCGCATTGAAATTCTTACTCATGAGCAAGCTGGACCCGGGGTGAGTATGCTTAGTTTTGGATATCGCTTAGGGGCCTTAACCGCCTCTGCGGGATCTCTTTATGTGGCCGATATTTTTGGCTGGAAGGCATCTTACTGCTTTATGGCCTGTTTTGTGATCATGGGAGCGATTGCCGCCCTGTTGAATGCCGAACCCAAGGTTCCTTTGCGCCCCGATCATGGATTTTGGCGTACCTATATTACGGATCCTTTTGCGGAACTGCTAAACCGTCCTGGATGGTGGTACACTTTCACCTTTATTCTGTTGTTCCCGATTAGTGACGCCATGATTAACAACATGGCAAATCCTTTCTTTATGGAAATTGGATTCTCCAAGCCTGAAATCGCCTCGGTTGCTAAGATTTTTGGGACTGTATCGACTGTTTTAGGAGGATTCATCGGAGGTTTTTTTGTGATGCGCCTAAATATTTTCCGGGCGCTTTTTTGGGCGGGAAGTCTTCATGCCCTCTCCCATTTGTTATTGATTACTCAGGCCTATGTAGGCCATGATCTTGATACATTGTATGGGGTGATTGCTTGTGAGAAATTGACTGCAGGAATTAATACCACTGTCTTTATTGTATACCTTTCGCGCCAGTGCAACCTAATGTACACAGCCTTGCAATATGCTATTTTGTCATCCTTCTGGTCTTTCTCGACCTTCACCGCCAGCATCAGTGGGTGGTTGGTGGACTCCCTAAATAAACACTGGCCCACCTTTTTCATGATCACCTTTGTGATTTCCATTCCCGGTATTTTAATGATTCTAAAGATCAAGCAATATCCTTTAGGAAACGATGGGAGCCGGGGTGTGGCTTCAGCAAATTCTGGATAAGAAAAAAGGGACATAAGACGCTGGAGGCAGCTCAACTTACATCCCTCTTGCTAAAAAACCCCATTAGGCGATGAACCCAAGACAAGGTACAGGATACCTTGGGTTGTTAGAAAATCCCCATTTGATTTTCCCTATGTATCGATACTATCTGGTGCAAATTCTTAAGATTTATGCCCACGATACGCATCCACCTAAAAATCCTATTGAAAATAGAGAGGTATGTCTATCGTGAAAAAAACGTAGATCTTTTCTACGTAAAAATTACCTATATTTTCTGAGAGAAAAAAATTTGTATGAGTATGATACCAACTCCAGAAAATAATCATACATCTGACCTGCAGCCTTTTGGTCATTTGCACAATTATTTTCTGGAGTTGATGTTGCTTTTGATGTATTTTGAGTGAAATGGAGGATATCATGGATAATAAAAAGAATGGTAACCAAGATAGAATTGATATAAGTCACTTAAAAATAATAAATGGCGTTAAATTTACGAACCGAGAGATAGATATCATTTCTTGTATGTTGAGAGGGCAAAGAGCAAAAGTGATTGCTTCCTGTCTTTCTATTTCTTCAAGAACAGTTGATACCCATATATGTAATATTCTTACAAAATTGAATTGCACCTCCCGAGAAGGCATTCTTGATTTTATAGAAAAATCTGGGAAATTTTCCCTATTACAAAAACATTATCATAATTTATTAATGGGGGAGTCTAACGAAACCCATGGGCTTATAAAATCAACTATTTCTGAAATCCAAAAATCCAAAAAGTTTTTTGACTCCCTTTCTTTATTTTTTAAAAACAAAAAATCTTGGGCTGTCTTAAGTGTACCCATGGTGATTTTTTTCTTTTCCATATGGGCATTCTCATCCAAAGAACCTAATGGAAGCGAATCTATCCGATTTGATTTACGTATCCCAACAGAAGCTGTTTTCTTAAGACGTTCTAGCCTGATTAAAAATATCAACGAAAAATTAAAAGGAAAGGAAGATATTGAAACAGTTGCTCTTGTGGGCGTTGTTGGAATTGGGGGTGTTGGAAAAACAACCCTTGCTCGAGAATTTGGGCATTCCTATCGTGGACCAGTTGTTTGGGAGATTAATGCAGAAACAAAAAATTCTCTCACAACGTCATTTTTGGATCTGGCAGGTAGCCTCGCTCAAACTCCAGATAAAAAAACTGATCTAGAATTTATTAAGGCTATTCAAAACTCAGAGGAAAAAGAAAAGCAATTATTGATTTTGGTTCAACGATGGTTGAGAGAAAAGCCAAACTGGCTTCTCATCTATGATAACGTTCCTACAGTATCGGAAATTAAAAACTATCTTGCCGATGACCCTAAAATTTGGGGAAAGGGGAAGGTAATCATTACGACGAGAGATAGCAACATTAAAAACGCAAACTGCATTAAACCAGAAAATGTCATTCAACTTGAGGAGCTGAGTGAAGAAGAAAGGCTAACTCTCTTTAGTAAAATTCTTTATAATTGTGAACCTCATAAACTTACAAAAACTCAAAAAGAAGAAGCTATTATATTTCTAAAAAATATCCCTTCATTTCCTTTGGATGTGTCTATTACGGCCTATTATATAAAAAACTCTCAGATTACGTTTGATCAGTACCTTGAGAGAATGAGATCATTTAACAAAAACTTTGAAGAAGTACAAGAACTTTTCTTAAAAGAGATGACCGATTATACAAAAACTCGGTATGAAATTACAACTCTCTCTTTCAAGAAATTAATTGAAGTGAATCCATATTTTAAGGAACTTCTTTTGTTTATATGTCTGTTGGATTCTCAAAATATTCCAAAAAATTTATTAGAATTCTATAAAGACAAAGAAACTGTTGATGCTTTCCTTTATCATCTAAGGCAATACTCCTTTATTACTAAAGAATCTCCCTATTTAGAGGATTCAAAAACTCTAACAACTTTCTCCATGCATAGGAGCACGCAGTCCATAGGATTAGCGTTTCTTATAAATTTACTAAGTAAGAAAGAAAAGGAAGAATTTCTGATAAACATTATCGATTCTCTTCAAGAGTTTCATAGTATTTACCTGAAAAAGAGTTACCCTATCAGCATTTCTCTCCTTCCTCATTTGGAATGCTATCTACAAAAAGTAGAAGACATCAAAGTGTCAAAAAAAATAAGCTCAATATATAATGCGAAACTGCTTCTAATGTTGGGAAACACCCAATATCAATGTATAGGAAATGTTGGATCAGCAAAAAAATATTTTACTCAAATCTACGAAAATAAAAATTTTAGATCACACCTTTCTAGGTTTGACCTTGCCACATTGTCAAAAAATTTAGGAACAGTTAGTGTGGATTTGAACGCGCCAGAGGAAGCTATCGAATATTGTAAGGAAAGCCTTAAACTTTGTGATAATAAAATACCTGATTTTGAGGTTTTAAAAATAACGAATTTTATTATTCTAAGCTTTGCCTACAATACTAAGAATGATTTTAATAATTCCAAAAAATCCCTTGATGCAGCTTTAGAGTTACTTTCAAAGCTAGATCATCCCCTGAAGTTGGAACTAGAATCAATGGTATACGGTGTTATCGCTTTTTCTCGTGCTGCAGGGTTCATGGGGAAATATAAAAAAGGGGAGGCGGAGGAATATGCAAAAAAATCTTTGAATGTGTTAAATGCTTCCCATCTTGCACTTGAAAAAACAAAAAATGTAGATTCTAAGCTCGCTTGTCAGATAATAAGGAACGCATTATGGTTTGGACGGTCTTATAATGCAATTGGGAACTATGAGGAAGCTTTAGAGCTTGGGTTTAATGAAGCTCAGCATATTATTGATCGTCTATCAATAAATGATTGCCCTCATGAATTTTTGTTGCCGTATAATTCTTCTGTTTTAAAAGCGTATATATTGTGCGGAAAAGGAGAAGCTTTTCTACGAAAGGGTCTTTTGAAAGAAGCTGAGGACTTCCTTACACAAGCGGCGTTAATAGAGGACAAATACTTAGGAGGGACATTTAGAAATCTTGTTATCCGGCCCCTAAGAGCAGAAACCAGAATAAGGTTGAAAAATTTTGAGGGAGCATACGAAGATTGCAATATGATGTTTAATACAAAATTAAAGGCAGGAAGCAGTTACTATAAAGCATTAAAATTAACCTCTTTCTATCACGGCGCCATCATCAAATATAAACAAAACGATCTTAAAAAATCAGCCGAGCATTTTGCTGACTTTTTCAAACAAATGAAGGATTTCTGCAAAGGGTTTTTGGAAGAGAAAGAATATAAAGACTTAGAATCCAAAGGAGCATTTGCCTCTGTTGATCTAAGCAAAACCTCCTCTAAAAATGATATTAGGCAATACCTAAACCGCAGCACGCAAATTTTCTCGGCCATCTACGGACCAGACCATCCTTTTGTAAGCGATTATGTGATGAAAAACTAACTACCTTGAAAACCTGACATCCCTATGTCAGATTTTCAAGAACTTAATTTTTAAAAGCGCATAATCCTTGACACAAGACCTCCTAATCCCACATTCTAATGCCAATGTTGGAGATTAAAATGACCTATAATGAAAATAATGTTTTTCATAAAATACTAACGGGAGAGATCCCTTGCAAAAAGGTATACGAAGATTCCCACGTGCTCGCTTTTTATGATATCAATCCCGAAGCGTTGCATCATGTTATCGTCATTCCCAAAGGACGATACGTATCTTTTGATGATTTTGCCGCCCATGCCCCAGATCACGAAATCACCACTTTTATTCGGGCTATTCATAAGATTGCAAAGGATTTGGGAATTTCAACAGATGGATATCGCCTTGTTAGCAATCATGGAAAGAATGCGAATCAAGAGGTTCCCCATTTCCATGTGCATCTACTAGGGGGTGAGCCCTTAGGACGCAAAATCGTTAAAGAATAAGGAAAAATTTATCATGACATTCAACACTGCTCCTATTCTTTTTTGGCGTATTCGTTTTGATACCTCCGAACGAGACGTTCCTTTTTACGCCAATGCGTTAGAGGACTTGGGGGGATCCATTGCTTATTTTACCGTGGATGATGAAACTTGGACCGTTGAGGTCACTCTTGAAATCTCAAAAAATCCCGATTTAAATCAGAAGGTTATTCAAGAAAAATTAGACCAACTTTGGCCAATCTATGATCTTGCTCCTCCAGCAAAAATTGTGATTGAAAGTGTTCCTGAAAAAGATTGGCTGCGGGATAATTTGCTAAGTTTTCCGCCCCTCACCATTGGGAAATTTTTCATTTATGGATCCCATTTTAAAGGCGATATCCCCGTGGGTAAACTGCCTCTTGAGATCAATGCCGCTTTGGCATTTGGCAGTGGCGAACACGCTTCGACCCAGGGATGTTTGATCGCCATGTCTGAACTTTCAGATCACAAAAAGTTTTCTAGGTGCTTAGATATGGGATGTGGATCAGGTATCTTAGCAATGGCTGCAGCAAAACTATGGCAAAGCAAAACGCTGGCTTGTGATATGGATCCTGCTTCGTGTAAAACAACCACCGAAAATGTGCATCATCATCACTTAGATTCTTTAATTGAAGTACGTCTAAGTGATGGGTACAAATCTTTAAAAAAAGACGAACAATTTGATTTGATTGCGGCAAACATTTTGGCAGGCCCTCTTTCGGAAATGGCACCGGATCTTAGAAAACATATCCTTCCTGGGGGATTTATTATCTTAGCCGGGTTGTTAGAGCGCCAGGCTGGGATGGTGACCAAGGCCCATGAAGCCCAAGGTCTAGAATTATATAAACAACTCAATATTGAGGGATGGTCGACGCTGATTTTAACATTCAACGGGTAGGAGGAATTTCATGTTGCAAAATATCCCCAATAAGATCGCAGCCTTACGTCAGGAGTTAGGTAAGCTAGGCATTAATGGATTCTTTCAAACACTGGCAGATGAATATCACAATGAATATACACCTGAGTACGCAAAACGTATTCAATGGGTGTCTGGGTTTTTGGGATCCGTCGGAATGTTTGTGCAGATACCCAATCGTACCGCTCTATTTGTAGATTCAAGGTATACTCTTCAAGCTAAAAGAGAGGCCGGACCCCATGGTATTGATATAGAACCTTACGGCTTTGAAAATATTAAAGATTGGATTGCTAAACATCACAAAGGCCCCTTGACCATAGGGTTTGACCCCTGGATTTTATCCCATCGAGAATACCTTGATTTATCCAAGATTTTTGAAAATACCTCTATTCAATTACACCCCCTTCCAAAAAATCCTATTGATGCTATATGGCATGATCAGCCTGCAAAACCTAACAACCCCATATCTTTGTATGAGATGAAATATGCTGGGAAATCACGCCAAGATAAAATTAAGCAAATTGCGGATCTCTTGCAGCGCAAAAAAGTAGATGGATTATTCTTGGCGGGCTTGGATTCTATTGCGTGGTTGTTAAATTTACGGGGAACTGATGTCTTGTATGTTCCTGTTTTCCTAAGTTATTTACTAATGGATCAACAAGGAAATATTATCCTTTTTGCCGATATTAAAAGATTCGCCAAAGAGACGATTCAGGATTTGGGACCTACCATAAAAATTGTAGACGAAGCTCTATTAGAGACGCATTTGAAAATGTTGGGAAGCCAAAAAAAATGTATTTGGATTTCACCTGCGACAACCCCCTATCACATTAGCAAAATCATTCAAGACAATGGCGGTAAATTATATGTTGATTTGGATCCTTGCCAATTACCTAAGGCTATAAAAAATGCCACAGAATTAGAAGCAATACGTCAAGGGCATGTTCAAGACGGGGTAGCAATGGTTAAATTTTTAGCCTTTCTGGAGGATAAAATTGGGAAAGAACCCCACACAGAATTTTCGCTCGCTTCCCAATTAAATAAATTCCGTTTGGAGACCCCTCTTTGTCTTGACCTTAGCTTTTTTCCTATTTCAGCGGTCGGGCCTAATTCAACAGCCCCCCACTATAGACCCTATGAAGATCAGTCATTACTCGTAAACTTAGGAGATATTTACCTTATTGATTCTGGTGGACAATATAAGGGGGCCACCACAGATATAACGCGGGTTATTGCCCTTGGGGGAAATCCTACCCCTCAGCAGAAGAAAATTTATACGTTGGTTTTAAAAGGGCATATTACTCTTGCTCGGGCTCAGTTTCCCAAAGGTACCAGTGGAGTGCAACTAGATACTCTTGCACGATATGCTTTATGGCAGAGGGGGTATAATTATGGACATGGCACGGGGCATGGGGTCGGATCTTATTTAAGTGTTCATGAGGGCCCCCAAGGCATTTCCTCTAAAAATACGGTTCCTCTTGAGGAGGGAATGGTTTTGTCCAATGAACCAGGATGTTATCTGGAAGGAGATTTTGGGGTACGCATTGAAAATGTAGTCATTGTGGTTAAGAGCACAGTAATCCCCTCATCAGAAGAAATGTTCGAATTGGAGACAGTAACGCTTGCTCCGTTGGATTGTAATCTGATTGATCGAGATTTATTGGATTTGAATGAAATTGAGTGGATAAATACGTACCACAGACGGGTCTATGCAACCCTTAGCCCCTATCTAGATTCAATCCTGGCAAAGTGGTTGAAGGATAAAACGCAAGCGATTTAAAGGCCCTACGAAAGCAAATAGTGCACGTTGCTTACCTTGCTTTCCTTTATATCTGGATCTTCGGGGATATAATTAGGGATATGTATAGGTAGTGTAATAGTCACAACGGTCCCCTCATGACGCTTGGAATGAAGGTGATATTTACCTTTATGCATCTCAACAACTTTTTTGATAAATCCAGAACTTAATGGGGTAACATTTAAAAATGGTAAACTTTCATTTATTCCTAGGTTATGCTGGATGCGATGAATTTCTTCCTCATCCAAACCAAATCCATTATCTTTTATAATGATTTCTGCATACTTTGTATGCTCTTTCGTAACAACCCTAGAAGATACCTGTATTTCGCTTAAATTAGGAAGATTATTAATAGATTCATAAATAATCCCCACGACAATTTGCTTAATTTTTAGTTTATCTGCATTTATATTAGGGATGTTTTCTTGTAAAGAGGTTGATATTTTGATCTTTTTAGAGAATGCTTCTTTTAAGTTAATTTGCACACACTGTTCCAAAAGCTCATTAATATCAAAATCTATTAAATCAAGGGAGGTAAATGTTTTATAATTAATTTGTAAGGCAGCAGCTTTGATTTTGTTAATGCAATCAATTTCCTGATCATTGGTTAATTTCAAATGCTTCCCTTTTGACGAACTGTCTAAAAGAATATCTGTATAATTTAAGATGGTTTTTAAAGGGTGCTCAAAATCTTTGTAAAGGCTTTTAACAAATTCATCCTTTGCATGATCAGAAGCACTAGCTATATTTTCTGCCAGCTCTAAGCGCTTTCGATACCTAGCTGTTTTTCTAAAATATCGGTTAACCAGCAATAATCCTTTGGCTAAATTATGCATTTCTAAAGAGTTTTGCTTGGGCATTTTCATGTTGGTGTTGCTTGTAGAAATAAGAGATGCATATTTAGACAGTGCAGAAATTGGGTTAATAATTATTTTTTTAAAGAAAAAAATGAATACAATACAGAAAACAGCAAGAGTGATAAATTGGTACAATTTTGTTAATACATTATCGTGTAGTTTTTTTATCCTGTAATCTTCATTATATCCTATAACAACTGTATATGGATAATTTTTTAACTTTTTATATTGAGAATAAGCAACATTATTAATCAGAATAGGGGTTTCCAGAGATTCTTTTGAACTATTTTCGTGGGAAAAAATAGGATCAAAAACAGACTTGTTTATATTCAAATTTGGAGGGGAAACAATAATATTTCTATCATTATCTATAATAATAAAATCTATTTTTAGTTTGTCTATTCTTTCTTCTAAGTGAGATCTAAGATTTTTTATTCTAAGCCCCACAAGTAAATATCCTAAAAATACCTTTTCTGAATTTTCTACACCCATAGCAATCGGTAAAACCACGTCCGTGGTAAATAAACTCCTGGTAAGAGCAGCTGTTTTCAAAACGCCGGGTTCTTTTTTTGCAGGCTCAAGATACTTTCGATTAGCAATACTAGGAGCATCTTTTCCTAATATTCCATGTCTTCCACTTACTACAACAGCACCAGAGGGGTCTGCCCAACTGATATAGGATGCTGCCATGGCTCGAATACCTAGCTCTCCAGGGACAGAAAGTTTTCGCGCAATTTCCTCAAGCATTTTCTTGGGTGGCCCCTTTATCTTGTCAATAGCCCCACTCACATATTTTAAAATAGTAGCGTTTTCTCTAAAAATTTCTTTAAGCTCTCCATGAATTCGAAAGGTCGCAATCTCCAATGCTGTCTTTCGCTCCATTTTGTAGTTTTCATACGCACTATGATAGTAGAACGCAGACACAGCTAAAATTGACAACAAAATAAATACAAAAAACATATAGTAATCTGATAGGGATAAAACTCTAGATCTTAATTTTATTTTTTTCCACATTTCTTATTTTACACTCCAACAATTACCTATAATTTACTCGCCAACCATTCTGCAAAATTTTTATCAACCTCATGCTGGTTTTTACTAAGGGAATACTGGTAAACTTCTTTTATTAAGATCATAGCTTGCTCAGCAGAAAGAGAGAGGTTTTTGGTTTGTAAGGATAGAATTACTGCCGAAACAGTTTTTGAATATAAATCTGCATCCCACGGCGTTTTAGGCAGCTGGACCCCCATTTCTTTTTCCAGGGAAAAAAGAGAATCTTCTCTTTGTTTAACAGGGCTTCTATTTAGCAGATCATCAAGAGAACAGCCTAGGATATCAGCAATTGCAACCAGGGTTTCTGAGGTGGGGTTCTTAGAGCTTCCTCTTAAAATATTACCGATGACCCCTCTTTTAAGCCCCGCTTTCTTTTCCAAGGCAGCAGGAGACAGACTTTTTGATTCCATACGGGTTTTTAATTGTTGTTGAATATTAGGACTCATTTTAAGTACCCCTTTGATTTTTCTAAAAAATCATTAAATTTTTTACTTTTGACATTTTAGGTGTTGACATTTATAAACCACTCCCTTACGTTTATAAACACTAACCGCCCTAAATTGGTCAGATATAAGTAGAGTAACTATACGTCGATTTGGATAGTAGTTCAAGGGGCAAAGAAGAAACAGGGTTGATTTTGTAAATAATACAAGAAAAACAGATGACTTATTTAAGTGGGGCTCTTCTCAGGGGTAGAAAATATGCCTGTACCTCCCCGACAAGAGCAGTTTTATTATAAGTCCGCAATGAGACATGTCAACAACCTTTTTGTTTGACACCCCTCTTCAAAACACATGCACCGCCTCATCTATGCATAAAACCCCACGATTTTAAGAAGAAAATTTAATAAACTTCAGTCCTTACAATTTTTTTGAAATAAAAAATAATTTATGGTAATATAATTATAATAATCAAAATATTGGGGGCAAAAAAAATGAAAAAACTTTTCAAGTTATCATTAATAACGTTAGCAAGTTGTATATACTTCTCTAATGCACTATCTATACCTAATATCCCCCATCCACAACTAACATCCGAGCGAACAATAGATCAACCAGTAGCTGACCCAGTGGATGATATAGAAGAAAAATTAGCAGAAAATGCATTAATAACTTCTACTCTTCAAACAGAAATCAAACCATCTAAGGATCAAACACTCATCGATGGCCAGATAAATAGTCTATTAAGAGCAGTACATCAACCAACGGATAATATAAGCCGAATCGTGGCCCTTGTTCTAATTAGGATGCTCCCACATGATTTTGAAACCCAAAAACGACTATATCCTGAAGTTCGGGCACGTTTAGAAGGCCGTGAAAAAGATATTAATAAACAGAATCTTAGGCATGAACTATATCTAATACAACGTCTTGTCAACATTATGCTCACACTTCCTCCTGAAAAATTAAAGCAAATTATTGAAACAACTCAAAATAAGGTGGATAGACTTGTTAGGGATCCCTTCGGTCCTGAGGTTTTGCCATTAATGATCGCTGCCCTTCATATTGAAAGCAGAGGTGAGGATTTAGCTAATCAGTGGGTTAGCTCAATTCCTTTACAAACCAGCTCAGATGAAACATATAATTTGTTCGCTAAAGATATTCTACTAAGCATGCCTGACCAAGAATTTACGACCTTTGTAAAAAGGTGGCGAGAACTGGGACTAGGGGAGATGCATTGCTCCATTGATGATTTGAAAGAAATTATTGATGTAATTAGGAAAGTATCCCACGATCAATGGAAATTGGCTTGTGATCGATTTAAAGACTTGCATATAGAAGGAATAGGAGATAGAGGACGGGTGCGTATTGCAGAGGCAATATCAAAACTTTCTAAATCTGATTGGGTTCTTTTGTCAACAAAATTGAATGCGTCAAATCATCCTATAACTGGTCAATCCGATGATTTTATTAATAGCATTCCTAGGATACTACGCTCACCTCCTAAACATCCAGTAGTTGATATAAGGAATAAATCTGCTACCAGCACGTCATTTGAAGGTGTTACTACTAATGGTCCGTCTAGCCCTGTTATGGCAGCAGCAAGTTCACCCCAGCCCTTGATCCAACTACCACAAGCCACAATCTCAATGCCCAAATTTAAAGCATTTGATATAAGAGGCAGGAAATTTGGGAGCGCTACATCACCTAAGGAAACGACTGTTATTGAGAGTGACGAAATGAAGATCCTTAAAACACTTATAGCTATGCCCAACACACCAGGTAGAGCGACTCCGAGCTTAAAAAAGAATAACCATACTTATTATCTATCAAATTTTAAATGCCCTGATAGCCTCTCTTTGCAGGGGATGCTTATTTCTATGGATCAATTAAAACACAGAGGATACCCTATGCAAATTATGGGATACAATCCTTGCGAGGGAAATGGGGAAAGTAGCCAAGAAACTTGTGTTGTTTGGTCTCCTGATCCTACATTTAATAAAGTAGAGACCATTGTAAATCTTATAGAAGATATGGTAGGAGATCTTGTAAGTGTTTCTGTTCCTCCTCTGCCTGGAAATGCAACACTTGCATGCACTTATAGCAGAATGGATCATACACCATCAAATGGGATTCCCCCAACATTATCTGTATTACTCAAGACACCTAAAAAACCCTGTGAATTTACGAAATCAAATGGCACGCTCTCTTGTTTGAGTTCTATTAAAGATCTGCCATCTGCTTAAATTACTTCTCTTATAACCCATCCCCTATTATGGGGATGGGTTACTCTTATCACTTAATAACGACTCTTCTAAGCCTTTTTCATCATTTTGGTGCCATCTGGATCAATCCATCCAATATTGCCATCTTTTCTAAGATGCACCAAATTCAACCCTCCGTGGGCATTATTATAGAACAAAAGAAAAGTCTTATTGGCAAGATCCATGCGCATCACCGCCTCGCTAACCGTTAGGTGAGGAATTTCTGTTGACATCTCGGCAACGATACTAGGGTTCAGAGATTCTTCTTTCTCTACCACCTCAAAGTTGCGATAGTCAGAAGACAAGACATATTGGAAGGCTCTTTTTTCTTGTTGTTGATGTTTATGGTGGTGAGTTCTCAATCTTGATTTATAGCGTCTTAAAGAACTCTCTAGCTTGTGAAGAGCCTCATCAAAGGCTTGATACGGCTCGCCATTCTCAGCGCCACCCCGAACTGTAATTCCCTTTCCCACATGGGCAGAAATATCAGAGATAACTCGGTGGTTTTCCTTTGTAAGCGTTATCTGAACATCAATGGGATGATCAAAATATTTCCCGATGATTTCTTTTCCTTTGGATTCAATATGATTTGTAAAAGCATCCCCAACTTCCATATGATTTCCCGTAATCGCAATTTTCATAGTATCCTCCTTTGTAGAACTGTTTAGGACATAATACGCCCCGTCTTGGGCGTCTGCAATAGCGTGTGCAAAAAAAAATTGCTGTATTTGCTTAATTATGTTAGCATTAGATATATAACATAAAAAACTAAAGGGAGAGTCTCATGAAGCCTATACATATTACACTATCAATTTTAATATGCTTTTGTTCTTGTCTAAAAATAGATGCATTTCCAAAGCAAATTATGATTGTTCGCCATGCGGAAAAATTTGCAAATGCCTATGACAAAACGCCGTTTGTTACAAATGGATTAACTCTAAAAGGGAATGAACGAGCCACAGCTTTAGCACCTTATTTCATGGCAGATCCTAAATTGACTAAATTTGGCCCTCCTGTTGCGGTATATGCGACGACTCCTGATGAAAACTATGAATCCTTAAGACCCCTTGAGACTGCTCTCCCCACAGCGGCAGCCTTGAAATTAGGGGTTCAGCAGCGCTCAAATGAAGCAGCTATGGTCAAAGAAATTCTAGAAAACCCAAGCTATGATGGTAAGAATGTTCTACTTTGTTGGGAGCATGTACGGATTTCTAATATAGTAAAAGCTTTGGGTGTATCCCCCTTACCAAAACCCTGGCCTTACGCCGTGTTTGATTGGGTTTACAGAATAGAGCTTGATGATAATGGCAAAGTATCCACCTTTGAAATTCTTCCCCAAAAGTTGATGTATGGGGATTCTGAGACGGTTTCTTAGCAGACTCAGAAGTATTATAGAACATACTTTTAAGAAAGGTTGGAGATTACCTCTAAGAAGTCCGTAATGCCGATCGCTTGGGTATCATGGGACAAGGGAAATTGTTCTTGTCCGCCATAAACCACAAACTTTTTGGTTGCTCCAATATCTTCGGCTGCTTTGTGAAAGCCTGCTGAAACTTTCGGCGCAACGGATCGTTTGATTTCCACAGCCCATGTTTCCTGGCGAGGCCCTTCTAGAACAAGATCTATTTCTGTCTGAGAAGCTGTACGATAATAACTGTATCGCCATTTATCAGAAAGGGAATTGATAATGTTCTCAATCAAAAAACCTTCCCAACTAGCCCCACAGTGAGGATGACCCAAAAGATCATCAAAAGAAGATAAGTTAAGCAATCTATGAAGGAGCCCTGTATCTCGTAAATATATTTTAGGAGATTTTACCAACCGTTTTTTTGTATTGCCGGACCAGGGTTGAATTTGGCGTACCATATAGAAATCAGTGAGTATATCCAGATAGTTTCTAATGGTTGTATGGTTGGATTCTAAGCTTTTTCCAATTCCCGATAGATTAATTTGTTGGCCATGGTAATGGGCCAGCATTTGCCAAAATCGCTTTATCTGAGATGCAGCAACCTTGGGCCCCATCAAAGGAATATCCCTTTCTACATAAGTTGCGATAAAATCCCCTCGCCAAAGCCAGCTTTCTTCATCATTTGGGGCTAAATAACTATTGGGAAATCCCCCTCGAAACCAAAGCTTATCAGGATTAAACCCCAATCCCTCTGTATGGCGGATTTCTTTGATCAAAAAAGAAGTTAGTTCAAGATATCTGATGCGCCCTGCAAGTGTTTCGGAAGAATGTTGGAGCAAATCACGAGAAGCAGATCCAAGCAACAAAAACTGTCCGGATGTCTCTCCTTGCCTTTTGCGATAATCAACTAATCCTCGGAGCACCCGAAATAGATCGGGTTTGCGTTGAACTTCATCAATAATTAATAGGGTATCGGAAAATTGCCTTAAATATGTTTCTGGGTCCTCTAATCGCGCAAGATCTGAATCAAGCTCCAAATCCATGTAATGAATTTTTTTTCCAATTTTTTTATGTACCAAGTCAAGAGCAAGAGTAGTCTTTCCCACTTGTCTTGGCCCTAAAAGAGCAACAACTGGCACCGCATTAATGGCCCCTATTAAATTTTTTTCAAGAGTTCGTATAATCATGAACCCAGAATACCACTAAAAGTTTCAATTTGCAAGATTTTAGGTGAAAAAACATGCAATTTGAAAGTTTGAGTTTCAATTTGCATGCTTTTGATCGTTGAATTATTTCTGTAGCAACTCCATCAGCTCCCGCCATTCCCGAGGGAAAGAACAAGTTGATTATCTTTCTTCCTCATCATCTCCACTTTCTGCATCTACATAGTCTTCTAATGCAGGCTCTTCCCTCAATTCTTCTTTTAATCTTAAATTTTCAACCTGCGCCTTTCGAAGGTCGCGCTTTAGTTGTTCCCTCTGTTTCCGAGCTTTTTCTAGCTCGTTGAATAATTGTAATTGTAGTTCTCTATTACGTGCTTCAACACGCCTTACCTCTTCCGATAATCGCTGTACTTCCACTGTTTCTTGTGGGATATTTATATCTAGAATCGCCATTGTTGCTTGGCTAATATCTTCTTTCAACCTTCCAGCAAGCTCTCTTCCTCCATCTCTGAATTGGGTTATTGCTATCTCTACCCCATGACGAACTGATTCGCTTTGTATTCCTCTCGTTTGATCTAGCGAATGAGAAAAAACTTGCTCCTCTTCTATATGAGATTGGTATTGGCATACTGACGCGGCAATTTGTATCAGCTGTGCATGAGCATTTTCTGTTATTTCACACATCGCACCAGCTATCCTTTCAAACTCCCTTTCTGCCTCTTCTATAATTCTTCTAGCAATATCATCGTCAGTTGGCACTGGTACAGCTATCCTTCTCTCATTGAGAGCATCCTCATCTTCTGCATGGGACGCAAATATTTTTTCACTCCCTAATATAAAGATCATAATGAAAGTACTGGCTAATAGATTTAAAAATTTCTTACGTTTTAACATGGATGTCTCCTTTAAAAAACTCACAGAATAGTTAATACGTATATAAGTTTAGTTATTTATTATTTCAAGTGGAATAAATAGAATATTTTAATTTAAAAATATAATTGAAGAGAATTAAAAAATAAATAGATTGATGGGTTCTTTAGCTAAATGAGTGTAGCAAAAGTGATTGAAAGAATAATGTTTTTTATTTCTCCAGCAACTCCATTAACTCCCGCCATTCCCGAGGGCCAATGCCTGAGGATGCTTGATCAACGGTTTCTCCTGCAATCATACGTTTGACAACAGCCATGCCTTTTTGGGACAGCAATGTTGCATTCATGCGGTAATCCAGAAATGCTTGATGCGTAAAGGGCACCCACTTTTTCAAAACCTCGATCATCGCGTGGGCATACACCTGAATTTCCCACTGAGCATGGGAATCCCCTCGTAGGGAAAGAAAATGCATCAAATTATGCAAATCAATTTTCCAATACCATTGGGTGTAGTAATTCAGAGATAGATTCATGCGAGCCAGTTCCCGCGCCAATCCATCCCGATTGGGATCTTTGGGATTGCCAGCATCATCTTCGTTTAACAAATCCTGATAGGTACTATAGGCACTTTCAGATTCTTGCCGCATCAAATCCAGCACCCGTTGGGCATCTGCGCCTGATAAAACCTGGCCACGCCCCTGATGATTGATGGTGGATTGGGCCGCTAAATTTTCAGGCGCAGGAATGTAAAATTCTTTATCCAAAATCGAATACCTCGCCGAATATTCATTAACACTAGCCGTACGACTACGAATCCATTGACGTGCCACAAAAATGGGGAGCTTCACATGAAACTTAATCTCACACATTTCAAAGGGGGTACTATGCCTGTGACGCATTAGATAATTGATCAAGCCCTGATCCTCGCTAACTTTTTTGGTACCCTTGCCATAGGAAACCCGCGCTGCCTGTACAATAGCCGAATCATCCCCCATGTAATCAATCACCCGGATAAATCCATGATCTAAAATAGGAATGGGATCATATAAAATTTCCTCCAGCGCCGGCACCGTTGCCCGTTTCGTTTGATGGGAGGTGGCCTTTAATTCCTGCAGTTCAGCATTATTCGTTTGCGTATATTCCATGTGTTTTAGTCCCTTAAAAATCTGAAGGTAGATTAGCGTTATTTGAGGGAGGTTGCTAGGGGAATTTTTTTAATGAGGCTATAAAAAAAATAAATCGTTAATCCTATCAAAATTGAAAATTCAAAATATATATAATTAAGCAGATCTGCGGAATGGGGATTTTCAAAATGTTCTCGGATATCCATGTATAAAGTTAGAAGAAAGGCATTGGCAATAAAGAGGATAAAAAAAGAAGAAACAGCCCCACTGATATCAGGTTTTATATTTTTTAGATTATTTTTATTTGTATAATTTTTCCAAAGAAAGAAGAGTCCAACCAAGGCATTAAATCCACCCCAAATAGCTAATTCCCATCCCCACATCCAAGGTTTTATAACCAAAATTCCAGAAATCACAGAAAAAAAATCCAGAAGAGTACTAGATGTCCAATCCATAGGATTACTCAAGTCAGGCCATAATAAGATAATATAGAGTACTAGAAGTTTAAAAAGACAAAATACTGGGACTAACCAACAAGAAAACTTGTAAAATCGTTTTGCAATAAACCAAAAAATGCCAAAAACTATGATTTCCAAGAGTGTCTTTAGAAGTTGGAAAAATTTCATAGAACTTCCCTATCCATACGCATGTAGTTTTTTACCATGTTTCTTTAACCATTTGCGATGTTTTTGAAAGTGGGGATCCAGCGACTTCACACGGCTCCAAAAGGCATGGGAATGATTCATTTCCAGCAAATGACAGACCTCATGAATGACCACATATCGGGATATTTCAACGGGGGCAAAAATCAGGCGCCAGGAAAAGGATAGATTGCCATCTGCGGAACAACTGCCCCATTGGCTGGTGGTGTCCTTTAGGCTAATGCGTTGGAACTGGGTCCCCAGAGATGCCACATGTTGCAGCGCTTCTCTTGTCACAAAAGAACGAGCCTGCTCAATCATCCAGTTTTTAAAATAGGCAACCCACTTATCTTCTGGTCCTGTAATATGGATAACGCCTTTGTCTACCCAAAGGGTACAGCGTTTGGCTGAGGTGTGTTGCAGAACATAGGATTCCCCAAACAAGACAACTTCACTGTCATTTTGAAAGGACATTATCGTTGGGATTCTGTTGATTTGATTTAGAATCCAAACTTGATGGGTTTTGATAAATTGTTGAGCCATCGTCAGAGTTGCAGAGTACGGCAGCGTCACCCGGATCTGAGGATCGCGACCCATCACGCGTAGTTTCATTCCCTTAGCGGCCTTATGATAGGTGACAATAACAGGAAGTCCCGTTCCTGGGTCAATCCAAGGTTTTGGGGCAGCGGGTTTCTGTGAAAGAGTCTTAAAAAATCCAAACATAGAATGATATTATCTATATACTAGGAGTTTTGGAAGGGGTGGTTTTTTCATTGTATAAAAAGCGAAAAAAATAGAAGCTCTCGTAATTTATATCCGTTAATATCAAGTATTACAGCTGGGGTTAGGAGTAGGTTGTCCAATGCTTCCCAGACATACGTTACAGCTACCCCCATGTTGACCAGCAACTTTAGAATTTGGAATTTTATTCGCATTCAAGGTCTGACAATCAGCTGAAGTAACAATAGCTTTTGCTTCCATACCGAAGATTTCTATTCCTAGCAGTATCAAAACCCATATATATTTTTTCATTTTATTTTTCATTTTATTTTTCCCCCAAATTTTCTATCCATCCACCCAAGCCAAAAAAGTGATACTTCTTTCTTTTACGAAGTCGTAGCTTGACTCTGATTGGAGGATGTCCCAGCAGGAGCACTAGCAGACGCACTGGTTCCTGAATTAACAGCAGCCCCAGTGGTGCCAGTGGCACCCGATACCGCGCTCTGAGAAGTATCCAATACGGCATTCTGAGAAGTCGTAGCTTGACTCTGATTGGAGGATGTCCCCGCAGGAGCACTAGCAGACGCACTGGTTCCTGAATTAATAGCTGATGTAAATAAGTCGGCAAGACCACTTTGTATGTCACTCAGGGTTGCTTGAGTTTGATCTACAGCAGACCCAGCCGTATTTGATGCTGTCTGTTGAAATGACGCAAGTAACTCCTGAAGCGACCACGTTAGACGACTTGTCAACCATGTGTTTAGCTGATTTGTCATATCTGTAAACCAGATTAGGGCCAACTTGTCTATCGCCTTAAAATCGATAGACTGTCCGCTGGTTTCAATAAGCTTAGCAACATCCGCAACACATCCCGCAACTGGATCAGCTACAGTAGTTGGATTAGATTCATAGGCATCCTTAGCAGTCTGAGATATGAATTTATTGCAACATCCCTGTACATTGTATCCTTGATATAACCCACAGCATAGAGGAACCCCTTGCGGAGATCCTATAATAGGATTCATACAGCTTTGCACCTGTTGATCAGGATCCTCTGCTGTCACATTGATTGCAAATGAAAGAATAAAGTAAAGTGTAAATAGTATTTTTTTATTTTTCATGAAGACCACCCAATTCTTGTTTATATTATTAATTGTATTATATTTTTTACTGTATTTCAACCCGATTTCAAATAAACTTTAACATCTTCATGTTGAAAAAGACTTAGGAGCAATCGAAGGGCTATACCCCTCGTAGACTCTAAATAGGGATCCAACTTTAGGATTTCTGTAGCCTCTTGATGGGCTTTTTTGATTAAGGCATGGTGCGTATAAAGATCCACCAATGAAAAATGGGGCATGCCGCTTTGACGTGTTCCAAAAAGCTCTCCACTCCCTCGGATTTTTAAATCTTCTTCAGCGATGATAAAGCCATCTTCAGTTTCTCGGATGGTTTCTAGTCTTCTTTTGGCAGCCCAACTAAGGTTTTTATCATACAAAAATAAACAAAAGGACTGATCGGCCCCTCGCCCAGTTCGTCCCCGAAGTTGATGAAGCTGGGCAAGTCCAAAACGCTCCGCATGTTCAATGATCATCAACGTGGCATCGTGCACATCTACCCCGACTTCAATCACGGTTGTTGCCACCAGAATGTCAATATCTCCCTTGATAAAGGCCAACATCACCGCATCTTTGTCTTGAGGAATCATTTTGCCGTGGAGCATCCCAACCTTGTCCCCAAAGCGTTTTTGTAGCTCGTGGAATCGTTCAGTGACATGTCCCAAATCCAAGGCCTCGGATTCTTCAATCAAGGGGCATACCCAGTATATTTTTTGGCCTTTAGATCGAATGCGATCAAGGGACGCATACACATCATCGACACGATCCAAGGAAAGGGTACGACTGATAATAGGGGTGCGGTTCTTGGGTTTTTCTGTTAGGACAGAAATATCTAACTCGCCATAAAGGGTCAGCATCAGGGTCCTCGGGATGGGGGTGGCGCTCATGGCCAGCATATTTGTGTGGGTTGTTTTATTAATTAACTTTAGCCGCTGCTGCACCCCAAAGCGGTGCTGTTCATCAATCACCACCAATCCCAGACTATGGAAGATTACAGGATCCTCAAGCAACGCATGGGTACCAACGAGGATATGAACTTTGCCATCTTTTAAATTCTCTAAAATTTCGCGGCGGTCTTTAGCCGATGTACTGCTCGTTAAACATTCAAGGCGAATATCCATGCCTGATAAATAGGTTGAGAGCGTCTTAAAATGC
Source organism: uncultured Hyphomicrobiales bacterium (assembly GCA_964402405.1). GTDB lineage: Bacteria > Pseudomonadota > Alphaproteobacteria > UBA7879 > UBA7879 > CAYOCE01. The sequence continues at coordinate 34,297 of CAYOCE010000004.1, forward strand.
TGTCCTGCCAAAATTTCCGTGGGAACCAAAAGGGCGGCTTGAGTCCCAGATTCTACAGCCACCAACATGGCAAGCAGCGCCACAATGGTTTTGCCACTTCCCACATCCCCCAATAGCAGACGCATCATCTTTTGAGGGGAAGCTAGATCCTTGGTGATTTCCTCTAAAACATGTATTTGGGAGTCAGTTAAAGAAAAAGGTAGTTTTTCCAATAGCGGTTTAGTGAGTTTTCCAGAAGGCGTCAGCACAATCCCTGCCTCGCGATGATGGTATTGCTTGTGGAGCCCCATCATTAACTGATGGGCCAGCAATTCATCATAGGCAAGCCGTTTGCGGGCACGGGTATCCGGCAATAAATCCCCATCCTTTTTGGGATGGTGAACTGTTAATAAAGCGTCCTTAAGCGATGGCCAGTCCTTGGGATCTGCAATCCATTCAGGCAAGTCCGGCAGGCTTTTCAATGCCTCCCCAATAAGATGTCGTAATGTTTTTTGCCCCAGACCTACGGTGGAAGGATAAATGGGATGTACGCCTGTCCACTCAGGGATATCAGAAAGAGGCCCCATATGATCGGGGTGGGTTATTTGACGAATGCCATGATATACATCCAGGAGACCACTTACCATGCGCCATTGGTCCTTGGGGAGAGCACTTTTTAGATATTTCTCATTCCCTCTGAAAAAGATGAGCTTTAGAACCCCCTCTGCATCATAACACATGATGGAATAAGGGGCGCCTTCTTTCTGGGGGGGGGTATGAAGACCCACCATCACCTTCAGGGTCACGAGTTGATGAACGGGGGCTTTTGATATGGATTCTGCCGCCACACGATTTTGGAGTTTATGAGGAAAGTGCCAGCATAAGGAAAGAGGAGTTTTCAAGCCCAACTTTGCTAGTTTCTTCAACGTTTCTGGCCCAACCCCCTTCATCAAACCCAAAGGTTTGAACAGATCATATAATATTTCTGGGCGCAAAAAGGGTTGGTTTTTTAAAGGTTCCATCATAATGGTTTTGACTATAATGAATATCACAGGAAATGTCACGGGGTGACATTCGAAGGCAATCTATTATCTAGAATTCAGCAACGAATTATATACTTTAATGTAACTTTAAGTTTTTTGGACCTTTTATAAATACATAAATGATGCTACTGGCGAAGAATAACAGGCTGCCAATCATTACCAACTCTTGACCAGCGCCGATGATAGCCCAAATGATATAGGCAAAGGCAATCATAGGAAGCCACAGGGATTTAAGCGAAATTGGTTTTTCCTCGTCCCTAAGAATCAGAATGCTGGATAACACAGAAAACAAGTACGTAACCAGGGCAGAAAGGGTTGCCATAGTGATAATAAAGGTAAATTTATCAACCAGGGATGCATGGTAATTTAGGATTAACATAAGAGTGATCAGAGCACTCGAAAGAATGAGTCCAAAACTGGGAACCCCATTTTTGGTGGTCTTGGCAAATAGCTTTGGAAAGAGGCCATCTTTCGCGGCACTCATGGGAACCTGGCCCTGCAGCATAATCCATCCATTGAGGGCCCCGAAGGCTGAAATGAAAGCACCGCCGGCAATCAGCAGCTTACCCCAAGGACCAAACAAAATCTGGGCAGCATCGGCAAAGGGCGCGCTACTGTTTTTCAGGACATCCATGGGAATCATCCCCATCATGATGGCTGAAAGGGCAATATAGAATAGGGCGACGAAGATAGTTCCAACCAAAGTTGCCTGAGGGATTGTTTTCTTGGGGTTCTTCACGTGACTTGCTGGTACTGTTGCGCTTTCAATGCCTACCAAAGCCCACATGGTAATAGTGGAAGCCCCCATGATAGCCATAAGGGGTGTTTCCCCACTGGCATTAAAAGGAACAAAGTTTTGAGGATCCACATGAAACACACCAAAACAAGCAATGGCCAATAGGGGGAGTAGTTTTAAGATCGTAGTGATCATCTGAAAGATGGCAGATTGTCTGACGCTAAAGATATTTAGAAATGTTAGCCCCCAAATTAAAACCATAGATGCTGTAAAGGATAACGTTGGGGAGGCATTAATTTCGGGGATGAAAACCGATAAATAGGCTGTAGCTGAAATGGCAATGGCAGCATTTCCCGTAAAAACATATAGCCAATAATTCCAAGCTACTTGAAAGCCCACATAATCCCCAAACCCTTGACGGGCATAGGCATAAGGGCCCCCTTCCATGGGATTTGCAGCCGTAAGCCGACAAAAAACAAGGGCAATCATCAGGGTCCCGAGGGCTGTAAATACCCATCCGAGTAGGCTAATAGATCCATATTTCGCCAGGCTTGCGGGGAGCATAAAGACCCCTGATCCAATCATATTCCCCACAACTAATGAGAGCATCATCCAGAAGCCTAGTAATTTTTTTGCCATTTTTTTTCTCCGTTATTTTCTATAACTTACCTTCATCCACACATAGATAGGGGTACTGCCAAAAAATAATAGCGCACCTAAGAACACTTGTTCCTGGCCTGCGCCAATAATCGCCCATATCAAATAGCCAAAGGCCAATAGACTTCCCGTAAGGGCCAGCTTATTTTTGGCATTTCCCAATAAGCTTTTAATATCTGCCAAGATGGGAAATAGGTAGGTAATCAGGGCTGTTAGGGTTGATAACAATAATAAGAAGGTAAATTGATTCACGAGGTTTTCTGTATAGCGCATGAACACAATTCCTGTGATCAAGAGGCTCGAGAAAATTAATCCCATGTGGGGCGCCCCAAGTCTATTTTGTTTCTTAAAAAGCTTGGGCATTAATGAATCTTTTGCAGCCGCCAAGGGAATTTGACCTTGCAACATGGCCAGAGCATTCATGGTGCCAATGGTGGAAATCACCGCCCCTAGACCAATTAACCACGCCCCCCATTGACCGAAAAGTTTTTGGGCCACATCAGAAAAAGGGGCCGTGGCATTTTGTAGGTAGCCCTGGGGTAAAACGCCCATCACCACCATAGAGCTGAGAATACAGACAGCCACCACCACCAGCGTTCCCCAGAAGGTGGCGCGGGGAATTGTCTTTTCAGGATTTTTAATATTGCCTGCGGGAACTGTCCCTGCCTCGAATCCCAAAAATGCCCACAGGGTAATAGTGGACGCCCCCATGATGGCCAAGATGGGATTCATGCCAGTGGCATTGAACGGCTCAAAATTAGCAAGCTCGATGTGAGGCAATCCAAAGGCAATGATCAGGAAAATGGGCACCAGTTTCAAAATGGTAAAGATCAATTGAAAAATGGCGGATTGATAAATCCCCATGACATTTAATAAGGTAACAGCCCACATGCCGCTAATGGCAACCACAAACCCCAGCCATGGGGTTGTCTGAATAGCTGGAAAAAAGACAGACATATAGGCAGAGAGCCCCACCGCGAGGGCCGCATTGCTCACACATGTGGAAATCCAGTAATTCCAAGCAACCTGGAATCCAACAAAATCCCCAAATCCTTGGCGGGCATAGGCATAGGGCCCGCCACTTGCAGGGTTTGCAGCCGAAAGACGCATGAAGGAAAAAACCATCAGAAGCGTTCCAAGGGCCGTAAAAATCCATCCGAGCAATCCAATGCCTCCAAAGTGTGCAAGGCTTGCTGGAATCATAAAAATCCCAGCCCCCACACTGCTACCCACAACAAAGGACATCACTGTCCAAAACCCTAATTTTTTGTCTGTTGGTTTAAGGCTAGCCATTTTTAACACCCATCATCATTTTTAGAGGAAAAATTAAAATCAATTTCATGACGCAATTTGAAAATTCCCAAAATATTAATCACCATGAGTAACCCTCCTGCAATTTGCATGATAATCAACGCATGGCATGCATCAAAAAAGGAAAAAGTTATAAAGGCAATAATGGCATAGGCATAGTATATTTTAGGACCAATTTTCGGGGAAATAAACTTCGCACACTTAAGTCCCGCAATCATGTAGGGCAAAATAGTTGAATATCCCAATAAGAAAAAGAAAATTGTCATAAAAATATCCATGTAGGGAAAATAATTCGTCAATGCTGCCTGCACCATAGCTGTTGGCTCAATATCTTGATGCCAAACCCCCGTGATCAGCAGCAATAAAACGGTGCAGGTACACACAATAAAGGTATCCAGAAAAATTCCAAAAATTGCAAAGGCTGCCTGTTTTGAAGGATCTTGGGTCCTCGTTTCACTATGAATGATGGATGCATAGCCAATACCCACATCTCCTGAATAAGCCGCCCCTGACATTCCCTTGGCAACGGTGATCATAAGAGTGACTCCTGCAAATCCCCCAATAACCCCGTGGGATGTAAAGGCCGCTTTGAACGTATTTAATAGCATCCCAGGCATCATCTCAAGGTTCATGCAAACAACAAATATGGTCATGGCCAAGTAAACAACCACAAAAAAAGGAACAATTTTGGAATTAATATCCGCAATTCTTTTTACGCCGCCATTCACACAAACCAAAATAAGGGCTAGCAAGGCCAAAGTAACCCACACTGGAGACAGATGAAAATTAGTTGAAATAGATTCCTTGACCACATTGAACATGAAAATCTCAACGCCATAGACACATAGTAGGAGCGCCATTAGGACGGCAACCCACTTGGCCTTTGGAAAAGCCTTCTGCAAAAAATACATGGGACCGCCGTCATATCCTCCTAGTTCATTGAGGATACGATATTTGATGCCTAAATAAATTTCCGAATATTTGATAATCATACCAACCAAGGCAGTGATCCAAATCCAAACAAGAGTCCCCGGTCCTCCCATTTTAACGACCACGCTTATGCCTACTAAATTACCAATCCCAATGCATCCCCCGACAGAGGCAAAGAAAACTTTGATGGGATCCGCCCCTCGGGCATCCGACGGACAAGAAGTTGCCTTCAGGCAATTAATGAAATGCTTTACAACATCAGAAAATCTGAAGATTTGCATCCACTTGGATTTAAAAGAAAGGTACATCCCAATGACTAAAATCAAGGAAATGCCCATATATCCCCATAGGAGATTGTTCAGGTCGTCAAGGTAAGAAAAAATTTGATCTATCACAATTAAAAGTTCCTTTAAAATGCATCCAACAAAATCATAAAAAGCCCAACGCACACAAGCGATATCTGCTACTTTGTGGCGCTTTTATATTTTTAGCTTAAAAAAATCTAGGAATATTTTTTGAAAACAAAAGAGACAGCGCCACACAGATTATCTGTGTTTTAGCACAGTGTGGCGTTTATGGGCTTGTTGTAATTTTACATAAAAATTTATCATACCCCAATCATACACCAAAAATAAATGAAAGTGTCAAGGAGAAATATATTGATTGAGAAATATATTGATTCGGATCTATGCATGAAAAGTCTTCTGTTTGATCCGAAAGCTTCTAAGTCCTTTGTTCAAAAAACCTGAAGTGCCCCCGCGTAATTTTACACGTATACATTTTTGCTTCAAACTTAGAATATTAAACTTTTCATAATGCAACTTCACTCGGATTAAAAAAGATTGATGGACATTCATCAGTTGAGTATACTGGGTCTATAAGTTTTGATCATAGGTGAGGTTTTAATGTTAAAAGGAATAGCTGTTGGATGGGCACTAGTGTTGCTATGTCTTTCTGGCTATGCAAATCACGGGAACACCCCCTCTCCCTCTGAGTCTTCTCCTCCTACTGTTGAAGAACCTGCAGCATCACCTGGTGATACTAATGTGCATCTGTCTGCTGATGAGTTGATGCCAGATCCCTTTGAGCCATTCAACCGTGTCATGTTCGAAGTCAACTATTTTATAGATGGCGTTTTCCTGAGTCCTGCGGCCCATGTGTATAAAAGATCTACCCCAAATATTTTCAGACGCGGGGTAAGCAATGTTCTGAGCAACTTGTGGGGACCAATAAGTATCTTAAACCATGCTTTACAAGGTAAAGGACATTCTGCTTGTGAGGCTTTTGCACGGTTTTTCATTAATACAACCATAGGAATCTTGGGTATATTTGATGTGGCAGAATTATTAGGGGCGCCTGAAAGCTCTGCAGATTTTTCCCAAACCTTAACTGTTTGGGGGATAGATCCAGGCCCTTATTTAGTTTTGCCTATTATTGGCCCAACAAGTGGCCGAGATGCATTTGGACGATTAGTTGATAACCTTCTTGATCCATTTAATATATACATGTACAACCATCACTATGATCACAACATTTATATTCGAACAGGCCTCTATGTTGTTTCAAAAAGAAGCCAGGCAATTGAGGCTATGGATTCTTTGGAAAAAAGTTCGATTGATCTGTATGCAACCATTCGCAGCCTTTATCAACAACAGCGTTTGAATGACATGGTTGGGGGAGAGGCAGAATACTATACTCCAGGACCTGAGGCCTATGCCGATGACAAGGAACCTTTTTAAGTATAATTCATTTTTATTAGGAGATTGAAATTGAGATATCCATTCGTTTTTTTAATTCTATTATCTTTTTATGGAATGTCTGAGGCATTGCCTATATTGGCAACCCCTAAGAATGACAAGGTTTTGGTTCATACAAACTCTTCAAAACCTGCGACAGACCTCTTTGAAAAAGCAAAACAGTTTATTGGAGATCTAGGGGCTCGGGCCATTAACACATTAACTTCAAAAGAAATGGCCAGGGAAGAGCGAGAAGATAAATTTCAAGTAATCTTTGAAGAAGCTTTTGATTTAAACGCCATTGCCAAATTTGTTTTAGGACGTTATAGACGTATAGCCACCGAGGATGAGAAAAAAGAATTCCTAGATCTCTTTAAAAAATCCATGTCTGTCACGTATGCGGATCGGTTTAGTCAATACACAAATGAGTTATTTGAAATTACAGATGCTAAAAATCAAAACGCCAGTGCAGGACTTATTCGTGTCTATAGCTTTATTAAACGTCCAGATGCTCCCAACGTAAAAATTGATTGGCATATTTATGCAACCAAAGATGGAGACTTCAAGATTGTTGACGTGTTTGTTGAAGATATCAGCATGAGCATGACTCAGCGCCAAGACTATAGTGCCACCATTGAGCGTGAGGGAGGAACTGTGTCTGGTCTAAACCGTGCCCTCAAAGAAAAGGTTAAAAATTCCCATAAACCTGTTGATGGATTAATAACGAGCAAAAGCAATAATGTTGCTGCGGGAGCGTAGGGTTATGAAAAGACATCGATGGAATCTATGGGCTTTTAAAGATGTCTAGTTTGTTTCGACCCCTTGTAACAGTGAGTGGTTTTACAGCCATTAGTCGAGTATTGGGGTACGTACGAGATAAACTAATCGCCTCTTACTTGGGGGCTGGGGACATATCCGATGCCTTCTTCTTGGCCCTCCGCCTTCCCAATCTATTTAGGCGCCTTTTTGCAGAGGGAGCCTTTAATGCAGCCTTTATCCCTTTATTTTCCAAGCTGTATTACGAAAAACCTGAAAAGGGGATTTCTTTTTTGCATGTTGCCCAAACGTATTTAGGATTGGTCTTATGTGCCCTTGTTTTATTTTTTGAACTCTTTATGCCACAGCTAATGGCGTTGATTGGTCCTGGATTCAAAAGTCATGCCTTGAAATTTCATATGGCTATTGAGTTTTCCAGAATTACATTTCCCTACATCCTATTCATTGCCATGGCTGCCATGTTATCGGGGGTTTTAAACACCTTGCATCGATTTGCCGCGGCTACCGCAGCCCCTATTATTTTAAATGTTTTTACAATCTTTGCCCTCATTGTTCTTGAATCCTGCACCTTAAAAATGGGTTATGGTCTTAGTTGTGCTGTTTTCTTAGCGGGTGTAGCTCAACTGGTTTGGGTTATCTTTGCAACTCACCGCGCTGGTATTCCTCTTTATTTTGTTAAGCCAACCCTAACGCCTGAGGTCAAAGAGCTCTTTAAGAAAATGATCCCAGGAATTTTAGGGGCGGGAGTCTATCAATTCAATCTATTGATTTCTGACATCATTGCTTCCTATATCCCCTCGGCTATTTCTTATCTTTCCTTTGCCGACCGTATTAATCAGTTGCCATTAAGCATGATTGGGATTGCTATGGGAACTGTTTTGCTGCCCCTTCTCACAACTCATTTTCATAAAAACGATATGAAGGCAGCCCTTAGAATTCAAAATCAAGCCATTGAAGTCACTGTGTTTCTGAGCCTTCCGGCTGCCATTGCCCTGATTGCCATTTCCCACCCCATCATTCAGGTTTTGTTTGAGGGGGGTAAATTTACCCCTACCGCCACACACGCAACGGCCTTAACCCTTTCGGGATTTGCCCTTGGGCTACCTGCTTATGTGTTAATTAAGGTCTTTAATGCCAATTTCTTTTCTAGAAAAGATACCTCTACCCCTGTTAAAGTTGCCTCTGTAAGCGTCGTTTTAAATATTATTTTAAATCTGAGTTTTGTTTATTGGTGGGGATATGTGGGCATTGCTGTTGCAACGGCGGTATCCTCGTGGGTAAACATGATTATGTTAGGCATCACCCTGGGCCGACATCAATTGCTGCATTTTACAAAATCTTTTGTCGTACATATTTCCAAGATTGTTATCAGCAGCATTGCCATGGGGGGCGTGTTATGGCTTAGCAAAGAAAGTATGACCCTATTTTCTCCAACCCTTCATCCCTTCTTTCATTTACTACTCCTCATCAGCGCAGGGTTCCTATCTTATTTTGGGATGATCTATGTGTTGAAGGCCATCCCTGTGGCGCTGAGGAGAAAAAGTATAGCCAAATAGGTTCGCATATCCACGTTTTGTCAAATTTACACCCCGCGATATTAGCAAAATATAGTCCGCGATTTGTATAAAATGAACACGCGTGCCTTATTAAATAAGAAAAATTACCCCTCCCTTGCCTTGAAAAGAAAAAGTGCGTTACAATAGAATAATAAAAATAGGAGGGATAAACATGCGTACAGTCTTTAATGATCTTGATTTAAAAATCCGGGAAAAAATGGTTAAGCTTCTAAATCAGCTTCTGGCAGATGGGGTGGTTCTATATACTCATGTGAAGGAGGCCCATTGGACGGTACGGGGATCGTCCTTTATTGCGATTCACGAGTTGTTTGATAAGGTGGGCGAGCATGTGTTGGATATCAATGATACCATGGCGGAGCGCATCCAGCAGCTGGGTGGGACGGCCCATGGTATTGCCTCTGTGGCTGCTAAACACACAACCCTCCCCCCATATCCTGAGAATTTGGTTCATGAAAAGGATCATGTGATTGCTGTTTCCAAAGCCCTCTCCCATTTTGCCAAAGACCTAAGACAGGGTATTGAAGTGTCTGCAATGCATAAAGATGCGGTAACAGCAGATATCCTCACAGAACTAACTCGGGACCTAGATAAAGACCTGTGGTTTGTAGAATCCCATCTGGAGAAGGTTGTTTTGTAACCTACCTACTCCCTGCCGCTAAAATCCTTCTTTTAAGCGTGGGCATTTTGTTGAAAGTACGGAGCCCTAATTCTCGGAGTTTATCTAGCACAACAGAATCATTGGAAAATAAACTATTCAGCCCTGTCATGGCATGCTTCATGATGAGCGTATCTCGGCGTCTTTGATCTGAGTAACCCTGCAGCACCGTCAGGCTCCCCATATCTAGACCAAGTCCCCTCGCCTCTGCAATCACCTGGGCCAAGCACTCTATATCGCGAAATCCCAAGTTTAGTCCCTGTCCTGCCAAGGGATGAATGACGTGGGCGGCATCCCCGACTAAGGCAACGCGGGGTTTTATATAGGTTTCTGCATGCTGGGCAGTCAGTGGATAACAATAGCGTTGGGTCAGCAAGGTGATATCTTTAGCGGCCGTAACCAAATGTGGGGCCAGATATTCTAAAAATGCATCTTCTTCCATATCCAATAAAACTTGGGCAGCATTAGGTTGCATTGCCCATACAATGGCCTTACGATTTCTGGTCATGGGGAGGATGGCAAAGGGTCCGGTTGGCAAAAATTTCTCAAACGCAATATTATCATGAGACAAAGGGGTATCGATTGTGAAGACCAGGGCTGATTGATTGTAGTCATGCTGCTTCACGGAAATATGACTCAGAGAACGCACAGACGAATTTTTCCCATCCGCCCCTACAACCAGAGATGCTCTTAGAATACATCCATTTGAGAGTGTCACTGTTCTGCTATCTATTTTTTCAAGGGAGGCCTCTGGATGCCATGTTATATTTTTATGATCATAGCAGGCCTTGAATGTAGTCTGTCTCAACCGATAAGCATCTACCAGATAGCCTATGATATACTCCTCGCCTTTCAAACCATGGATCGCAAAATTTTGGATACCTTCGAGGGTCTTGTATGAAGAATACATTATCCCTCGAGGGATCCCAATTTCGCTTCCCCTGTTTTGAAATCCGAAGAGTATAGGATCCTGGATAGCCTCGTGCTCAAAATCTAAAGAAAAAGGTCGATCCCCATTGGAAACTAACACTTTTAAAATGGGTTCTGCATCCTTTTTCAGTAAAGGCCACAGGCCAGCTGCTTCTAATATTTTTTTTGATTTTTGAGAGAGGGCAAATCCCCGATGATCCTCTTGTAAGGTTTCCAAGGCTTTTAAGGGAAGGTGGTCCACAACAGAAACTTGAATGCCACTATCCGCCAATAACAAAGCGAGGGTCCCGCCTATAGGACCCCCGCCTTGAATGATAACATCGGTGAGTATTGGTTTCGTCACTGAGCCTGTGCCAAGTTTTGATCTACAAACTCCCAATTAATCAGATGATTTAAGAAAGTGTTTACATAGTCTGGTCTACGGTTTTGGTACTCCAGATAATAGGCGTGCTCCCACACATCGCATGTCATGAGAGGGATCAGTTTCTGGGTAATAGGCGTTTCGGCATTTCCTGTTTTCACAATACGTAATTGATCATGGTCCTTGACCAGCCAGGCCCATCCGCTCCCGAATTGACTGATGGCAACTTCTTTGAACTCTGCCTTGAAATCATCTAGGGATCCAAAAGAATCATCAATCAATCTTAAAACCTCCCCCGATGGGACAGAGAGTCCTGCGGGCTTCATGCTTTTCCAATAAAAATCATGGTTCCAAACCTGGGCTGCATTATTGAAAATCGCTACAAATTCAGGCTTACTTACAGTTTCATGAATAATTTGCTCTAGACTTTTCCTTTCAAAGGGGGTGCCCTTGATTAATTCATTTAGCTTGTTCACATACCCTTGATGGTGTTTTCCATAATGAAAGGTTAATGTTTTTTGCGAAATATAAGGCTCAAGCGCAGAATCAGCATAAGGCAATGGGTCTAGGCGAAATGTCATAAAATCCTCCAAAAAAGTTTTTAAAATTATTGAACTTGAGATAATGATAAAAAGAATATCAGGAAAAATCTAGAGGTATTTGTGATAAAAGATAAGAATATGGTAACCCATGGATAAATCCACAGAGTTTGCCCCTACGTTGCTCCTCTTTTGAAAACTGACCTCATAAAATAAGATACGATTAATAAAACCCCTGAAAATGAATAGCTGACCCAAGCAAACTTATTAAAAACATCCGTGTAAACATTTAAATTATCCATCGAGGAAGTTATAATATTAGCTTTATCAACGCAGGTTAATTTTGCGAGAAATACAGCGATGATTTGCGAGCAAGACACTGCTAAAAACCAAATTCCCATGATGATACTGGTAAATTTTTTTGGAGAAAATTTACTGACCATGGCAATCCCTGTAGGAACAATAAGGACCTCTGCCAACATTAAAAGGGTATAAGACCCTACAACCCACCAAACGGAAACCAAACTTTGGTCAGAAGCAAACCCCCCGCTAATATCAAGAACAGTAAATGAAAGTCCTGTGGCCAACAGCCCAAAAAACCCTTTCAAGGGTACACTGGGATCCAGATTGTATTGTTGGAGCTTAGTCCATAAAGCCCCTGTAATGGGTAGTAAAATCAAAACAATACCAAACAGCATTTGAAAAGACGTGGTGGGGATATGCCTAGCTCCAAATAAAGTATCTCTTCCTATTAATCCCATAATGGATCTATCTACGTGTCTATCGATAAATAGGTTAATGGACATCCAAGATTGTTCATAAAGAGAAAAAAATACGGTGAAGAAAAACATAAGAACAAACATGGATCCTACCACTTTGAGTATTTCTTTGCCTTCTTTAAGCCCAATATAAAACAACGTTACAAAGGCAACCACCACTAAAATAGGTAGAATGGTTTCCATCCATATAGGAT
>CAYOCE010000005.1:0-22518 GCA_964402405.1 uncultured Hyphomicrobiales bacterium
TATACCCTCAATTATGCCGAATTAGATAACTTGGGAATAGGGGCAGATCAACCGGATCAAAGTGACCACATCTAAGATAGAGCATAGACTATCTCTCATTAGAGGCGATGGAGAGAAATGACCTTTTAGGTTGCTCCGATGTCAATCGAGGTCCATGGAACGCTAACGCGGGCGAGGCTTTGATTGTAACGCTCGCACCTGGATCCCGACTTTCGTCGGGATGATCTGAAAGGGAGCGAAATATTTCGTGGTCAATTGCATCAGAGCCTTTATTCCTATTATGGACCACCCCGACGAAAGTCGGGGTCCAGGTGCATTTAGATCCTCAAGGCCTCGCCCGCGTTAGCGTTCCATGGACCGATTTACATCGGGGGGTGTGTTAGCCCTAGGCTTTTATCCATGAAAAGCTTCTTGCAAAAGAAGGAATATATTTAAGATGGTATGGCGGGTGTCTAGGTTAATCAACTTTTGGGAACGCAGCAGTTCGGTGATTTTCTTTTGAGCTGTTAGTAAAGGGTAGCTATAATCCATAGGCAGCAACGCCTTTAAAGGGTGCAGCTGAGGAATTTGCAGGAAAGCATCCTCTCGGGTGGTATCCCTCAGGATCAGTTGTTGAATCACCCACAACAACATATCATAAAAATAATTCTGGGCCTCTGGGTCCAATTTATCCACCTGCTTCGCCAACGCGTGTGCTCCTGTTAGATGGGAGGGAGAGGATAAAATATCCGAAAAGGCACTCACTATCAGTTCCAGTAATTTTTCTCCCTGGTAGAGAGTCGTTTCATGGATCCGACCGGGGCGACCTTGGGCAAAGGCCTGGAGGAGGGGGCTGGGGGGCTCCTCAAATATGGTTCCCAAATCTGCCTCTGATAAGACGTCAAATTTCAATGGGCAACATCTGGATTTAATTGTGTCTAGTAGGGCTGTGGGTTTATGGGAAATCAGGAAAAATACAACGCCGGGGGAAGGTTCTTCCAGGACTTTCAGTAGAGCATTACTCGCATTGGTATTCATGGCATCAGCGGGGTCAATAATAATGACTTTCCATTTACCACAGGCAGGGGTGGATCTGACAAAACTCTCTATTTTACGGATTTGGTCGACCACAATATTTTTTTGGGTGGAATCTTCATCGCCTCCCCCGGGCGTGATTAATAGAAAATCCGGATGGCTGCCGGATTGCATTTTACGAAAGGTGGAATCCTCCCGGGAAATAGTACGAAAATCAGGTGGCGTGGAGGAGTTTGGTTGCAATAAAAACCAGGCAGCATGATAGGCAAATAGCCCCTTGCCGATTCCCTGGGGTCCTGTTAATAACCACCCATGGGGGAGGGTATTTTTCTGATATCTGGATAAGAAAATCCCTAAGGGGTCCACATGGCCGATTAGGGATTGGGTTGTGTTACTTGTCATTGTTTAGTTCACCGTTAAAAAGGTTGTCATCCCGGCCCGTGAGCTTTAGTTCTCTCTCGCCGTCATAAAGAAAAAGAAAAATAAAGTGAGGACTCCCGGCTACGCCAAAGGCTTCGCCGTGGCGAGACGTCCTCCCATAATCCCTGGGTCCCGGATCTCGCTCGCTTCGCTCACGGTCCGGGATGACGGCGTTGGGCCGCTTGCGATCCGGGATGACAACACGAGTATCATTGAGTTTACGTTACAATATTTAATTTGGGATCTTTTTCTAAAATCTTTAGGGAAGATCCTTTGAAATCCCCGTCTGTGGGTTCGACTTGTCCCCCCAGAATTTCTCCTAAGAAAGCCTCTGCAACCGCAAAGAAGGACAGGCGATTTTCAGGTCTGATAAACCCATGCCCTTCGTCAGCGTATAGAACATAGGTCACCGGGATTCCCTTTTCTTTCATGACCTTGACGATTTGATCTGATTCAGCTTGTTTGACCCGGGGGTCATTGGCGCCTTGCCCAATCAACAACGGTTTTTTGATGTTATCAACATGGGTTAGGGGAGATCTTGATTTCAGGAATGCCTGGCCTTCAGCAGTATCAATATTGCCCACCCGTTTTTTGAACATGTTCATCAAGGGCTTCCAGTAAGGAGGCATAGATTTAATAAGGATTTCTAAATTAGAGACGCCCACAATATCAATGCCGCCCGCGAATACATCTGGAGTCATGGTGAGACCTGCGAGGACCGCATACCCCCCATAGCTGCCCCCCATGATGACAATCTTATCCGCAATCGCTATTTTTTCTTGGATGGCCCAGTTAACAGCATCTGTCAAATCGTCCTGCATCTTGGCGCCCCACTCTAAGTTGCCTGCATTTAGGAAACTTTTTCCCAACCCCGTGGAACCTCGATAATTGACACTTAGAACCGCATATCCTCGGTTGGCGAGCCACTGATGGACCTTGTCACAGGCCCATTCATCCCGTGCCCAAGGGCCACCATGGACATACAGAACCATGGGAACGGGACGGGCTGCTTTACCAGATCCTGTAGGATCAACCGACTTTGGCAGAGTATAATAAGCCACCATATCCAACCCATCCCGGGACTTAATGACGGCAGAGTGCATTTTTTGCAAGGAGACTGCTGCTAGATCTTTGCTGGTGGTGAACAGAAAGCGATGCTGCTTGGTCGTTCGATCATAGATATAATAGTCTGTAGGATGGTCACTTTGCCGATCTCCAATCAACCAAGTTTGACCATCCAATGTATCAGAAACAAATAGGATATCTCCCTTTATGAATGATTGTAAGATTTTAATATCTTCAGAAACACGGGGATCAATGTAGATTGTTTCGCGACGTTGATAGTTAATAGTAGCAGCAAAAGGAGTATTTGTTTTTGAGGCAATCCAAGCATCTTGAACATCAGACTTGGAGCTTTCTGCCAAAATTTTCTTTTCTCCTATTTTAACATTTTCTTGCACCAGGGCTGCTGTGTCGCGACCGCGGCTATCTATCCAATACAAGTATTCTCCGTCATTGGAATATCCCAAGGGAATTGTTGTGGCGGCATCATCCAATCCGATGGTTGCAAAAACTTTCCCTTTATTTTTGGGGTCCAAATATTCAAAGCTGACGCCCCCATCATCCAATTGTTTTACACCAATTCTAGGTTGATATTTTTCATCAAAAATAACCCCGTTTCCGTCAACACCCATGAACCCATCATTTTTTAGAATCAATTTTCTTTTGCCGGTCTTGATATTCAGGCGATAGTAATCAGGAAGCTGGGGATTGCGATCATTAAGACCAATGATAATTTCATCGGGAAAATTAGGGCTGACGTTCACTAAAGTCGTTTGTACTTTTTTCAGGGGGGTTAAATTTTTGATGTCCCCTGTCCCCACATTCACAGAAAATACATTCCAGTTTTCATCCCCATTGTCATCCTGAACATACAGAATATGCTGGTTATCATATGCCCAGAAATAATCCCGAATGCCGCGCTTTTTATCCTGGGTGATGGGACGAGCTTCTGCTTTTTCAGTTTCTTCAACCCATATATTCAGGACGCCATCCAGGGGGGCAACATAACTAATATATTTGCCATCAGGACTAATTTTGGGATTAGCTTTATCTGGGTTCCCGAAAAGGATATCCCGGGAAATCAAAGGGGAAATCAAAGGCGTGTTTTCTGTCACTTTATTCCCCCGTTGATGATTGATGAACATATACAGGGCAACGCTTAGGAGGGTGCCGATTAGGACCAACATAAAAATCTTGCCTTTATCCATTTTACTCTCCTTTAAATTCTTTGCGAACAATAAGCCAGATCATAAGAGAAAGAGAGGAATTAAATCAAGGAAAAAACCTAATGCTCTCCTTAACAAAGCTGTTTAACAATCACAAATATCCGGCAAATATGGTAGTCCATTCCATTTTTGCCGAGAAACGGATGAAACCCTTTAAAAACAATCACTTAGAGTCTATCTGCTTATAAAAATGATGGTACATGTTAATAACATGTTTTAAAGAAAAGGCGTCAAAGGCTCGGGTTCTGGCTATTTTTCCATACTGATCTCGCAGGGCTTTATCTGTTGCTAACTTCAAAAGAACCTCTCCTAAGCTTTGAGGATCTTTAGGGGGAACGATGATTCCCGAGACTTGGTCTTGGATCGCCTCAGAATTACCGCCCACGTTGGTTGCAACAATTCCCAAACCTGCTGCCATCATTTCCAAAAGCGCATTGGAAAACCCTTCCTGATGGGAGCATAAAATACCCACATCTGACATGAATAATAGAGGGACCACATCCTGGCGCTGGCCCAGCCATTTGATGTGATCGGCAATCCCCAGGTCTTGGGCCTTTGCCTTTAGCATCTCTAAAATATGTTCATCCCGCCCTATGGACAATAGCACCCAATTGGCAGGAAGCTTGGGGGCAATTTTACCAAGAGCCTCCAATAAATCCATGTGTCCTTTGTAAGGAATCAAATTGGCGACGCTCACGAATACCACATCATTTGACCCTATATGGAACTCCTTCCGTAAGGTTGTTTTTTCAGGAACATTTTGAAAATGATTCAGGTTAAGGCCATTATAAATAAGCTTTAATTTGGTTGGAGAAACGCCTTCTTCTTGCATCAATTGATTTAAGACTGCCTGACTATTTCCTAAAATATAATCAACGCGCTTATGAAAAAACCTCTCAAGGGTCGCAAGACCAAAATAGTTTTTCTGATAGTTATTAAGGGACCGTCGGCTCATGACCAGAGGGCACTTAAGACGCGTAAGAACGGCAGCACACATTCCCATCAAATAAGATTCCGGTAGAAAAAAGTGCGTAGTAGATTTGCGATCTTTTAAAAAAAACCAGCATAGTCGAAAAAATCCACAAATTACCCTTAAAAACCTAGGTAATTTTGTCATCCATACAGGGGGAAAATTAAGGGTAATTCTGGGATGATCTAAAAGAGGTGCTAGATCCGCCCCTGGATTTATTGTGATGACTTGTATCTGCCATCCTAGGTCTGCCAAAGCTGGTAGAATATGGGTTAAGTGTCGTTCAGCTCCTCCAACTCCCAGATTACTTATGATGATCCTTAGCTGTTTCAACTGGATGTCTCCGGCTTTCCTTTAAACCCTGTTGCGACCACATACATTTCTGATGAGTCTTTACGGCTGGCGGGTGGTTTGATGTGGCGCACCGTTTTAAAAAGTGTTTTCATTTTAGCAAGCAAGGTGCCTTCGGTCCCCCCCTGAAAAACCTTGGCAATAAAGGTCCCACCAGGGGCTAATGTTTCGAGGGCAAATTCAAAGGCAGCCTCCACAATAGCAATAATTTGCAAATGGTCCGTTGCCTTGTGTCCAATTGTTGAAGGCGCCATGTCGCTTAGAACCGCATGCACAGGCCCTGAAATATGTTGTTTTAGCACATCCAAAGTTTCAGAGTCCGTAAAGTCTCCTTTCAAAATGGTAGCCCCTGCAATGGCATCCATGGGGAGAATATCAAGGGCAATAATTTTACCTCCCTTTTCCAACTCTGGTTTGATGATCCCCACTAATACTTCAGTCCATCCCCCCGGGGCAGCCCCTAAATCAATGACTTGGGTGTGGGGTTTTAAGAATTTCAGTTTTTCATTAAGTTCTATTAGTTTGAACGCCGCTCGAGATCGATACCCTTGACGCTTTGCCTCCTGTACATAAGGATCATTCAGTTGCCTGGTTAACCATTGTTGGGAGGAAATGCTCATCCCTTTTTTCTTCTTAACAACTTGGGTCAGTCCACGGCTTTCTGTGGGTGGTTTTTTCTTGGTCATGTTATTTGGTTTCTATAAGAGTGTTGGTTGATAGTGCCAGTTATCTCTACTTCTTAGACCACCCCGATGAAAATCGGGGTCCAAGTGCCTTTAATAGTGCTCTGGAGCTCTTGGATCCCGGCTTTCGCCGGGATGGTTCGAAATTTTATTAAAGAAGGGAAGGTCGCTGTACTACCCCTGAGCCCCACCATTGTTCAATTGATCCAATTGTTCCTGATAGATCGTAAAATTAAACTTATCTTTCAGCGCATTGATAAATTGCTGAGACATTCCGCCTACCAAAGACTGCTCAATTGATTCCTTAATTTTTTTATAAAACCGGGGGTCGCTCTTTGGATCTACATCCTTCGTGGCATCTACCCGCACGACCACGGCTGCATTTTCTTCTGACCCAGCAAGGGCATTCCCCTTAGGGGTGCCAAAGGCATCAATCAATGTTTTCAGCAAGCTGTTTTCCTTGATCTCCATTCCTTTTGATCTAGGCGCGTCAGAAGCGTGTGTCACCATTATCTCAAATCGGTCTGAAAGAGAAATGGACCTCACTTCATACCCTTTAAGATCGACGCTCTTTTTCTGATTAATTGCGTCCTGGAGGTCTTTTGCTTTTTTGAGGGCGGCCTCTTTCTTAGAGACGGTTGCTAATTTCTTAGTAATCAGAGGTTTTGCGTCCTCAAACGATTTTGTAACAGCCGGTTTAATGCCTTTTGTGCGCACCATATAACTAACCGTCCCACCTTCCATATCAATCCGAGGACTTTCTGTATCCACAGATGTATCAAAGCCAGTCTTAATTATTTCAAGAGAAACTCCCTTGGGAAGATCCTTTGAGGCAAGAGAAGTCCCATGTATATTCACATTTTCGATATGTTTAACCTTTAAACCATTCGAAGGTGTTCCAAATTGTTTTTCGATTTCACTGAGAGTAGCGCCCCCAGCAATTTGATCATCCACGGTTCTCAAAAAGTCACTTATTTGTTTTGCGCTATTCTCGTCTCTGATTTTAGAGGCAATTTCTTCATGTACGGCAGCCAAAGGTTTTGTATGGGCTGCAGCTATATTTTCAACCGCCACCACATAATAGCTGTCCCCTATCTTAATGGGTTCAGATACATCGCCCTTTTTCAAGGAAAATGCAGCCTTTTGAACAGCTGGCTCTAACTTGGAGGCAGCCATTTCTTTGGTTATCAATCCCAAATCTACCCATCCTTTGAATTTGTTCTTAACACCATTATTCTTGAAGCTTGTGGCAGTTGCTTTGTCTTCCCGAGAAATAATTCTGAGGTGCCGTTTTTCTGGAACCCCATATTCCTTGATATTTTTCTGATAAATATCTTTTACTTCACGTTCATCAACGGGCATGCCCTTTTGCAATTGTGATTCATCAAAGACAAGAACATCAAATGTACGATATTCGGGTGTTGTAAACTCATCTTGATGGTTTTGATAATAGGTTTTCATATCCTCCTCTTTAGGGGAGGGGGCATCCTTAATGGTATCAAAAGGAATGCGAATTACGGTAAAAGCCCGTTTTTCCAATTGTTTTTTTGTAATCTGATCCAGCAAGATTTTAGGCATCGAAATCCCCTGACCCAAAGGCGCCACCAGCTGCATTTCAAGAAGCGAGCTTGCAATCATTTCTTTTAACTTGGCCTCCGACATGCCCCGTGAGCTGAGGAAATTCTTGAACAGCTGAGGATCAAATTTTCCTTTTTCATTGTGAAACAAAGCTTCAGATTTGATGCTGCGCTCCAAGGAACTTTGGTCCACTGTTAGTTTTAGATCTTGAATTTCCAATCCCATGGCTGCACTTGCCACCTGATTATCCAACATTGTTTTTGCAATTCCCATGGATAGGGCTTCTGCCATGGTGATCTTTAGCTTGTTCTGCATCAGGGTGCTCTCGATCGCTTTTACCAAGGCATGCTGCGTAATATCAACGGTTCCAATCCGAGCAACAGGGGTCCCTTGTCCTCTGTTTTGAACTAAATTGCTAACCCCCCAAGGAACAAAGCTGAGGATAATTAAACCAAGGATTGCCTTAACAAAATAGGTGGATCCTTTAGAGCGCAAGAATTTTATCATTTTTCCTCTTTACTTTTTGTTAAATTCATGTATATCAATAATATGCTAACTGCATATAAAACTTAAAGCATATGAAATTTAACCATTAACATAGTCTGAAACAACTTATTATGGCAAGAAAAATCATCGTTGCAAATTGGAAAATGAACCTAGGTGGTAAGGATGGGGTTCTTTTCGCTCAAGCGCTATTCAAGGAGCTTGAGTATCATGGCTTTGCGGGGGAAACTTCCCCTAAACAAATTATTTTATGTCCTCCTATTACGGTTGTGAATTCCCTTGTAAAATTATCTGCTAAAACGGGGATCTCCATAGGGGCACAAAATTGTGGGGCCAACTCTTGTGGACCTTTCACGGGAGAAATTGGTGCCACCATGATCAAGGATTGGGGGGCGGAATACGTGATTTTAGGGCACTCCGAAAGACGTACCCAGTTTCATGAAACCAATGAAGATATCTCTTTAAAGGTTCAACAGGCCGTAAGTGTGGGTCTAATTCCTATTTTATGTGTTGGAGAAACCTTAAAAGAAAAGGAACAGGGTAAAACGGAAGCTGTCATTGAAAAACAATTAAAAGAAGGATTAGCCTTGGTGAACAGATCAACTGTCATCATTGCTTATGAACCTGTTTGGGCAATTGGAACGGGCAAAACCCCATCACAGGACGATATTGAGAAAATTCATTCGTTGATTCATCAGCTACATCCTGATTGCCCCATTTTATATGGGGGATCTGTGAATGAGCGCAATGCGAGAGAAATTACAAGCTTGCCTCATGTAAATGGCGTGTTAGTGGGAAGTGCGTCTTTGAAGGCAACCACATTTATGAGTCTTTTAAAAAACATAGCTGATTGTTAGTTAAAGGCTCTTAAAAAAGATTCTCAATTTCCTCTTGAAGAATCTCATATTTTTCTTATATAGTACTATAAACTGGCCCGAAAAGGCATTTCGCTATAGTCGATTTTACAATGGTATTGCCTATAGAGAAGCTCCTTAGACGGTTTTCAAACCAACACTTAACAAAAGGATTATAAAATGAGTAAAGTTATCGGAATCGATCTTGGAACAACCAACTCGTGCGTCGCGATTATGGATGGGAAAACCCCTCGCGTGCTTGAAAACGCTGAAGGGGCCCGGACGACACCGTCCATGGTAGCCTTTGCAAAGGATGGGGAAAAACTAGTGGGGCTTGCAGCAAAGCGCCAGGCCATCACAAACCCAGAGAATACGTTGTTTGCCATCAAGCGATTGATTGGTCGGCGTTTTGATGACCCCATTACCAAGAAAGACGTGGGCTTGGTTCCCTACAAAATCGTCGAAGGCGATAATGGGGACGCGTGGGTGGAATGCAACGGGGAAAAGTATAGCCCCAGCCAAATCAGCGCGTTCATTCTGCAAAAGATGAAGGAAACCGCAGAAAATTACCTGGGCGAAAAGGTCACCAAGGCCGTGATCACGGTCCCTGCATACTTTAACGATGCTCAACGTCAGGCGACTAAAGACGCTGGCAGAATCGCGGGTCTCGAGGTTTTGCGGATCATCAATGAACCGACAGCAGCGGCTCTGTCCTATGGGCTCGAGAAAAAAGGATCTGGGCTCGTGGCCGTTTATGACTTGGGCGGCGGAACCTTTGACGTTTCCATTTTGGAAATTGGCGATGGGGTATTTGAGGTAAAATCCACCAATGGAGATACGTTCCTGGGGGGTGAAGACTTCGATAACCGCATTATGGATTACCTGGCTGATGAATTCAAAAAGGAACAAGGGATTGACTTGCGCAAGGACAAATTGGCTTTGCAACGGTTGAAGGAAGCGGCTGAGAAAGCCAAGATTGAATTATCTAGCACAGCACAGACAGAAATCAATCTGCCCTTCATCACGGCAGATGCCTCTGGTCCTAAGCACTTCACCATGAAACTAACCCGGGCAAAGTTGGAATCCTTGGTGGATGATCTGATGCAAAAAACCATTGCGCCCTGTAAGGCTGCCTTGAAGGATGCCGGAGTTAACGCCTCGGAAATTGACGAAGTCATCTTGGTGGGTGGGATGACCCGTATGCCCAAGATCATTGAAATCGTCAAAAGCTTTTTTGGTAAGGAACCTCATCGTGGGGTGAATCCTGATGAAGTTGTGGCCATGGGCGCTGCGATTCAGGCTGGCGTTTTGCAAGGCGATGTGAAGGATGTATTGCTGTTGGACGTAACGCCACTGTCCTTGGGTATTGAAACCCTGGGCGGCGTGTTCACCAAGTTGATTGAACGCAATACCACGATTCCCTCCAAGAAAAGTCAGGTTTTCTCCACAGCCGAGGATAATCAAACGGCGGTGACGATCCGAGTGTTTCAAGGCGAGCGCGAAATGGCCGCAGACAACAAGATGCTGGGTCAGTTTGATCTGGTAGGGATTCCCTCTGCCCCTCGGGGTGTGCCTCAGGTTGAGGTTACCTTTGATATTGATGCGAATGGTATTGTGAATGTCTCTGCGAAGGACAAGGCCACTGGCAAGGAACAGCAGATCCGAATCCAGGCCTCAGGCGGACTATCTGACGAAGATATTCAGAAGATGGTTAAGGATGCAGAGGCCAATGCGGATGCGGATAAAAAGCGCCGGGAATTGATCGAGACTAAGAACCAGGCAGATGCCATGGTTCACTCCACGGAAAAGCAGATGAAGGAACATGGGGACAAGCTGGATGCGGAGACAAAATCCCAGATTGAATCCGGGATGGCGGATCTGAAGTCGGCTCTGGAATCCGAGGATGTGGAACAAATCAGAGCGAAGTTGGATGCGTTGACCCACTCTGCCATGAAGCTTGGGGAAATTGTCTACAAGGCCTCTCAAGCTGGGGAATCTGGTGCTGCTGAAGCTGACGCATCTAAAAAAGATGAAAACGTCGTCGATGCTGACTTTGAAGAAGTGAAGGATGACGAGGCGAAGTAAGGGGGAAGTGTAATCACTTTTCTTTTATTGCTTTTTTGGACCACCCCGGCGAAAGCCGGGGTCCAGGAGAGTGAGTATCCTTCAATGCCTTTCCCGCGTTAGCGTTCCATGGATCCCGACTTCCCGGCTACGCTTACGGCTATGCCGTGGCGAGTCGTCGGGATGGTCCGAGAAGGGGACCACTAACACCAAAAAGGAGAAACCCCATGAAAGAAAAAAACTACCATCTGGGCGTAAAGGCCCTGATCCAAGATAAATCTGGAAGAATCCTGATTCTTAAAGTGAATCAAGCAAAATTCGTCAATCCAAAGCCAGGGGAAGATTGGGATATTCCTGGGGGGCGGGTTATAGAGGGCCACACCATTGAGCAGACTTTGGCCAAAGAGATTGAAGAAGAAATAGGGGCGGTGGAATTTAAATCCATGACCCCGTTTGATACCGTCGTTTCAGCTATGGAAATCCCTTTGAAAGATGGAAGTGGAAACAAGGTAGGGCTGGTTTTAACAACATATCTGTGTACGCCAAAAGGTCCCATTACGGTGCGCCTAAGCGAAGAACATACAGACTATGCCTGGGTTTCCCCTCAAGAAGCAGCACGCTTAATCGCCTATAAATATGCAGATAGTTTTATAGAGAAGTTGAAGAGTCTGGTTTAGTCAAAATCTATATAACCTGATGTTTTTACTTTTTTAACGTCGGACTCATAAAGTAACCCTAGGATTAAGATACTTTCTGCTTGCCATCTGTAGTACTAAAAGTATACTCCCCGTATGACCCAATATTCCTTTATATCTATAGTAAGAACTTTCTTGTCTGCTGCAAACTCTGTGGTGTTTACCCTTTTTGGATTGTTGTGTGTTACCTTTTTTATGGGGCATTTGGTGCCAGTGGACCCTGTTTTAAATTTGGTGGGGGATCGGGCATCCCATGAAACATACCAACAGGCCCGCATATCCTTGGGGTTGCACCTTCCTATTTATGAACAATTTTACCTGTATCTAAAAAATATTTTAAGGGGAGATTTAGGAGCTTCTTTCATGACAGGAAATCCCGTGATCGAGGATCTGAAGCGCGTATTCCCAGCAACTTTTGAATTGGGAACGGTGGCAGCCATCATGGGGGTTGCTTTGGGCGTTCCTTTGGGAATTTTGTCCGCGATTTATCAAGGAAAATGGGTTGATAAGCTTGCCCGGATTGTGGCACTCGCCGGTCATTCCATGCCTATTTTTTGGACAGCCTTGGTTGCTTTATTAATATTTTATGTGGGGCTGGGGTGGAGTCCTGAACCTGGACGACTTGATTTAATTTTTGATGATTTCCAGGGGCCTACAGGTCTTTTGTTAGTGGATTCAATTTTGGCCTGTAATTGGCGCGTTTTTTATAATGCTCTAAGCCATCTAATTTTGCCGGCATCCATCTTAGCTTACTTTAATCTGGCGTACATTAGTCGCATGACCCGGGTGTTTGTGTTGGCCGAACTAAAAAAATCGTATGTGTTAACGGCAAAAATAAAGGGGGTCCCCATGACGCGAATTATTTTACGGCATATCTTCAAAAATATCAGAATTCCGCTATTAACCGTCATTGCGCTTAGCTATGGGATGTTACTTGAGGGATCTGTTTTGATTGAAACCATCTTCATGTGGCCGGGGTTGGGACAATACTTAACATTGGTATCCAAAAGCCTGGACTTGAATGCCATCATGGGCGGTACAGTTCTGATAGGCATCATCTTTATTATCGTGAATTTTTTAACAGATCGCCTGAATAAAATGATGGATCCTAGGGGAGAGTAGAATGATGTCCCTTCTGTGTAACGCTGAAACCCATCCCGACTTTCGTCGGGGTGGGTTTCAGATTAATAATAGGTGTTCTCAGAGACTAAATCCACTTCTCAATAGATTGTCCGATACTTTTAGCTTCGCTCTTGATTTCGGATCCAATGCTCTTTTCTTCGTATGACACATAGGATGCAGCAGCTTTAGCGTCAGATTTTAGATCAGATTCAACCGCTTTTATATCAGCTCCTATGTCAGAGGCAATGGTCTTCACCTCGCTAGGAACTTCCTCTACAAAGCGCTCAACACTTGAGATAGTTCCTTTGATAGCTGCTTTAACATAACCAGCGCCCTTTGAGATTATGTTACTTTTCTTCTGCTCAATGTTTCCGCTGGCGAGGATATTACCCCCATCCGCATCTGGTGAAGGGGTGATTACATAAGGCGTGATCAACATCACAATTTCACGCTTGTTATCTTTACTTGATTTGTTGCCCAAGAAATCCAATCCAAATTCTGAGCTATTGCCAGCATTGGTTGTGTTTTCTTTAAACCCTGAGATGATCAGTGTCTCACCGTTTTTCACAACGCTTCTTTGGTTGAATTTCTTGCTTGATGTTTTAGGGGTGCCAATACTTGCTCCGTTCCCTACTGGTGTGGTTACTATATCTCCATTAAGAGAGCTCATAATAGCATTTATTTGTAGATATACGCCATCCTCAAAAATCTTTGGTAATAAATAAAGACTTAGACCTGTAGTAACAACACCAGGAGTAGCTGAGTTACTAGTTGTGTTTACCCCTCCTGTACCAGGAGTAAGAATACTAGAAGTTGATGCAATATAAACTTGGTCTGTAATAATGTTCAACTCTGCTACTTGATTGTTCATCGTTACCGTTACAGGTTCTGTCACCACGCTAACATTCCCTTGACCTTCCAAGGCTGTAAGGAAGGCTTTAGTTCCTCTTAACCCACCATTATTCATGGTAGCCATAACACCTGTGCCTGCACCTCCAACGGCACCTGCAACTGGTCTCCATGCCTGGCTTCCTATTACAGAACTGGTGGGATCAAAGGTAGGTAGATTAAAGTTAATCGCATTTTTGGTTCCCGCAATATTACTTGCAACCATTTGCCAATCAATACCAAACTTAAATTCTTCATTTAAGGTCACATCTAAAATCATCACCTTGATCATTACTTGACTACCCAAGGTTTTGTTCAGATGACCCAAGTATTGGCGAACCATTTTTATATTAGATGGATGATCCCGAATCGTTATCATGGTAAGGGCTTTGGATAGCTTCATCTTTCCTTGTGGAGACAGAAGTTCCTTAACGCCTTCTTCTATTTCTGTCCATAGATTTCCCTGGCTAGTAATAGTGCTGGTTCCTGCTGGGGTCGTTAATGCTGTTCCCCCACCTGTTGTTCCAGTAGACCCAGTGGCACCCGTAGTTCCAGTGGTGACTGCGCCACTTGTTGTTCCAGAACCAGCTGCACCGATCGTCCCACCCCCCATGGAGAATTGTGTATCAGCTGGTAAGAAGTTGATATCAAAGGTTTGAACGATGAAAGGAGACCACGTGATCATATTTCCTTCAATTTGATATCCATAATCTGCGATATCTGCTAGGTAATCCAATGCTTCCCGGACGGTACCTGTAAATTTTAAGGTTACTTTCTTGTTGGGGTCAACACCCTCTTTAAGCATCACATTTAAATTTTTATCTTCTATGAGTTCATCCAAAATATAACTAAAATTGCCATCTTGAACAACCAATGAGATGGGGTCATCAAGCCAAGCGAGAGGTTTTGGCTTTTTAGAAGTGATGGGTTCTTGGACTTTATCCAAGTAGGCATTGCCTTCCTTTGCATGATCAAGAATGTCTGATGCTTTTTGATGGTTTTCTTCGATTGTTTCGAGAGCTTGTTCATAAGGATCACATGCTGCAAGCAAAGCAAGGGACAATATAGGCCATAGTTTGTTGTATTTCATTTTTTCCCTCCCAAGGAATTTTTAATCATTTTTATTTTATTAGAGCATACCTTTTTTCGTTCGTCAAATACTCTTAACAATTTATTGTCATCTAATTTTTATTGTAAATGCTATATCTGAAAAAACAAGACTTATTTAGCATTTTTTCGTTTCTTGTAGAAATATCTAAAAAACAAATTGAAACATTTATTGATTGCAGTATATATAAGATTCTTAGACAACCGGATAAAATCCTTCTATACCTTGAAGTATGGATATTAGCACTCGTAGCTCAGCTGGATAGAGCGCTGCCCTCCGGAGGCAGAGGTCGTGAGTTCGAATCTCGCCGGGTGCACCATTATTTTTATTTTTTAGGAAATGAACCATGCTTCAAAAATCTTTTCAAACTATTCCTTTTATAGACCTACAAGCTCAGCGGTTAAGAATTGCTGATCAAATTATGACAGGTGTTCAACGGGTGATCGAAAGTGGCCAATATATTATGGGGCCAGAGGTCAGCCAATTAGAGGCCGAGCTTTCTAAATTTGCGGGGGTCAAGCATACTCTAGGATGCTCAAACGGGACGGATGCGCTATCCATGTCTCTCATGGCTCTGGAGGTTGGCCCAGGGGATGCAGTTTTTGTGCCTACCTTTACCTTTGCTGCAACGGCTGAGGTTGTGGCTCTGCGGGGGGCTGTGCCTTTCTTTGTGGATGTGGATCCGAGGACATTTAACATGGATCCTGTTAGTCTTGAACGATCCATTGCCCATGTGGTTAAAGAAGGAAACTTAAAACCCAAGGGTATTATCGCTGTTGATTTATTTGGGCAACCTGCTGATTTAAAAGCGATTAGCGCCATTGCTGAGCGCTATGGATTATGGGTGATGGTGGATGCAGCCCAAAGCTTTGGGGCCACTCTGGAGGGTGTTAGCACAGTAAATTATGGCCTTGTGGCCACAACCAGCTTTTTCCCTGCAAAGCCTTTTGGGGCCTATGGAGATGGAGGGGCTATTTTTACCAATGACAATGATCTAAAGGAAAAGCTTGTCTCTATTCGGATCCATGGCCAAGGGGTTGATCGTTATGACAACATAAGGCTTGGGATAACAGGGCGGTTAGATACCCTGCAAGCCGCCATATTATTGGAAAAATTAAAAATATTCCCCTCTGAATTGGAAAGTCGGTCTAAAATTGCCAGGCGATATTCTATATTATTGGAAGATGTTGTAGAAGTGCCACACTTGCCTTCTACTATGACCTCTGCTTGGGCCCAATATACGATCTGCTTGGATAATCGAGACAAAGTTGCCGCGCACCTGAAAGCTAAAGGCATTCCAACAATGATTTATTATCTGAAGGGCCTTCATCAGCAACAGGCCTATAGGCAATACCCCATAGATCCTGCAGGGTTAAAGATTTCTGAAGCCCTCTGTCATCGGGTTCTGAGCCTTCCCATGCATCCTTATTTAACTGAGGATGTGCAAGACTATATTGTAGAGGCGGTGAAGGGGGCTTTCTAACGTCGGACTATTTAATAAAAATAACGTAAACATTGAAAGCTGGCGTCATCCTGAGCCGTGAGCGCAGCGACTCGCCACGGCATAGCCCCGTTAGGCGTAGCCGGGACGTGCGTAAGGATCCAGCACATATGGGAGGACGTAAGTCCTCACTTTATAAGAAAAAGCCAAAGTGAAGGCTGCGCCTTCTCATTTGTGCTGGATCCTTCGACGACGCTCGTTAGAGCTCGCTGCTCAGGATGACGTGATCATAAAGCGCTTCTTATCCAAAACTCAGATTAAAATAAATCTAATGCGCATCATCCCAGTTGGGGCCAATGCCGACACCTACAACTAAGGGGACGCTTAAGTTTGCGGCAGATTCCATAATGCTTTTCGCAACAAGATTGAATGTATCTAACTCAGCGGTTGGTACCTCGAATACTAATTCGTCATGGACTTGCAGCAACATCTTGGCCTGAAACTTTTGATTCACAATCGTTTGCTGCATCTGGATCATGGCACGTTTGATAATATCTGCAGCGGTACCTTGGAGGGGGGCATTGATGGCTTGGCGCTCGGCAAATCCCCGTTCGGAAAAGTTTTTAGATAAAATTCCTGGGACATAACATTTACGGCCAAAGAGGGTTTTGACGTAGCCATTTGTCCGGGCGAATTCTTTGATCTGATTCATGTAGGCAAAAATCCCAGGATATTGGGCCTCATAAGATTTGATATAGGTTGCCGCATCCTCATTGGAAATGCCTAATTGTTGCCCTAACCCATAGGGGCTGATGCCATAAATAATCCCAAAGTTGATGGCCTTGGCTTTTCTCCGGATGTCTGATGTTACTTGATCCAAAGGAATGCCAAACACCTGACTGGCGGTGATCGCGTGAATATCTTTGCCCTCATGAAAGGCTTCTTTCAAGGTTGCAATGTCTGCAAAATGGGCCATAAGACGCAGCTCGATTTGCGAGTAATCCATGGACACCAATTGGCAGCCAGGTTTTGCAATAAAGGCCTTGCGGATCTTGCGACCTTCCGGGGTTCGAATGGGAATATTCTGCAAGTTGGGATCCGAAGATGCAAGCCGTCCTGTTGTCGTGACCGCCATGGCATAAGACGTATGGACGCGGCCATCTTTGGGGCTAATGCTTTGGGGCAGAGCTTCCGTATAGGTGCTGCACAATTTTGAAAACTGGCGCCAATCCAGAATTTTCTGCGCCACAGTATGACCCTCCAGGGCCAGCTTTTCCAAAATATCTGCCCCCGTTCCATGGGCGCCGGTTTTCGTTTTCTTCCCTGGATTTAGGGAAAGTTCGTTAAACAAAACCTCGCCCAATTGCTTGGGGGATCCCAGATTAAAAGGATGTCCCACGTGGTCAAAAATCTCATGCTCAAGCTTTTTCATAAGGTCTCTGAATTCACCGCTTAAAGATTGCAGCAAGGATTTGTCTATCAAAATCCCCTCAAATTCCATCTGCACCAAAACAGGAATCAGGGGGCGTTCAATTGTTTCGTAAACGGATAACACTTGATTCGGCATTAATTGAGGTTGCAGGGTTTGATACAACCGGCACGTGTAATCGGCATCTTCCGCCGCATAGTCCGTGGCCAATTTCAAAGGTACCTGATCAAAGGTTTTTTGATGCGTCCCAGACCCCACCACATCCTTAAAGGCGATCATTTGATGATCAAAATGGTTTTTCACCAATTCATCTAACCCATGGCGTCCAGGAGATAATACATAAGACATCAACATGGTGTCCCCTACAGGGGTCATATTAACCCCTTGGTTCTTTAAAATCAGCATGTCGTATTTAATGTTGTGGCCGATTTTTAAAATACTGGGATCTTCCAAAAGAGGTTTCAACAGATTCAGGACCTCTTGCTTATGGGGCTGGCGGGGGTCTTCCAAGGTTAATTGATGTCCTACGGGAATATAGCAGGCATTTCCTGAACTTGTTGATAGGGATATTCCCACCAGATTAGCCTCCATAGCATTTAGCGACGTGGTTTCCGTATCAATCACAATCCACCCCTGGGCATGGGCCTTATCGATCCAAGGTTTCAACTTTTTGATATCCAAAATCATTTGATAGGACGGATTCTCTGTCGGCAATGATGCTTCTGCAGATACCTTGGGTTCCGCCGTTTGAAGACGCGCCAGCATGGATTTAAAGCCCTGTTGCTCGAGGAAAGGTTTGTAGGCACTCGGATCTAGCTCTCCTACATTTAAGCTATCAATCCCTCGATCCAATGGAACCTCTTCACAAAGGGTAATTAATGTTTTAGAAAGTCGCGCATCGTTTTGGTGATTTTCTAAAGTTTCCCGACGCTTTACCTGTTTAATTTCAAACAAGTGATCCAACAGATTTTCCAAAGTGCCATACTGCTGTATTAACTCGGCCGCTGTCTTTGGACCAATCCCGGGAACGCCTGGCACATTATCAGATGCATCCCCCGTTAGGGATAACACATCCAAGACTTGTGTTGGCGGCACGCCAAACTTCTCTTGAATTTGATCTATTCCAATTGTTTTATTTTTCATGTGATCAAACATGGTGATATTGACGCCATCCACCAGCTGCATCAGATCCTTATCTGAGGACACAATAACCACCTGAAACCCCTGTTGGGACGCGCGTTTGGCGTAGGTTGCGATGATGTCATCGGCTTCATAATTTGCCAGTTCTAAAATGGGAACATGAAAGGCATGGCAGGCTTCTCGAATCAGCGAAAATTGAGGAATCAAGTCAGGAGGCGTTTCGGGACGGGTTGCCTTATAGAGGGGATAGAGGTCATTCCTAAAGGTATGACGGGCCGTATCAAACACCACAGCTAATTTATGCGCCCCCATTTCTGCAATGAGTTTGATCAGCATATTGGTAAATCCCAAAACAGCGCCAACCGGTGTTCCATCTGGACGTGTTAACGGAGGCAAGGCGTGATAGGCCCTGAAAATAAAGCCAGATCCATCGATTAAATAAAGTTTTTTTGAAAGAGCATTTTCCATATGGTATATTCCTTAGAATGATAAGGAGAGTCATACCATGGATTTGATGATAACAAAAGATAAAGGCGCTATTTGGCAGAATCATATATTTCCATGTGCTGTGGGGCCAAATGGGATTGGATGGAAAGAACGGGAAGGCGATGGCATAACCCCTCTTGGATTCTGGCCTATCCGCCAAGTATTTTATAGAGCTGACAGAATCCCCAAGCCCGAAACTGTTTTCCCAGTACGAGAGTTACAAAAGGACGATGGGTGGTGTGATGCTTCGGAAGACCCCCACTACAATCAATACGTCAAGCTACCTTATCCCGCAAGCCACGAAGACCTATGGAGAGAAGATCATCTGTATGATGTAATCGTGGTGCTTGGACATAATGATGATCCTGTTATTAAGGGGAAAGGCAGTGCTATCTTTATGCATGTCGCACGGGAGAATTTTTCTCCCACTCAAGGATGTGTGGCGCTGGACCTTCAAGATTTGTTGCGGATTCTAAAAGAAGCCACTTTGGAAACCCGCGTTGTGATCACGAATAAGTAGTGTTTTAAAAGCCTAGCCCCTTGATATATCAGAGAAATTTTTAATATCCTTGTTGACAAAGAGAATAATTTTGATACACTATTTGCATAGTTAATCAATGCGAGAGGATGTCCAGATGGATTCAACACAAACTTTAATACAAATAGGTAGCAATATAGTAGCAAATGTTGGCACCATATTCGGCATAGGGTATATCTTTGCTCGTATTCTTAAAGACGATATGAAAAAAGATCGAGAGAGTTTTGAAAAAAGGTTTGATAAACATGATGCAGAGCATAGGGAGTTTAATCGAACCTATGCAAAACAAGTTGAAGCAAGAGAAAAACGATGGGAATATCTTATTAAAGAAATTCACAAGATAAAACTGGATCAAGTGAGGAAAAGGTAGAAATATTAACTTTTAAACGGCCGACTATCTACCGCAACACATCCTGAAGTCCCTCCAGGGCCTCCCGTAAAGAATCATCCAGCCCCTCTGAATCAAAGGGTTCAGAGGATTTTTTAACTATAGGGGAATCAAATTGTTTTTGGGGTTGGGGGAGATCAGTAAAAGCCTCCGAATCTGCCTTCAGAATAATGTCCTTTACCACAGGGTACCCAAAGTGCTGATTAATGCGTTCTGTTACCAATGGAATGGCATACTGGAAATATAGGGCCACACTGTGATTGGGGACGAGGATCGTTAGTTTTGCATGCCTTGTATCTCCCTTGGGAAACGCCAGGGATTTGGGCATAACCATGCCTTGGTGTTCCGCCGGGATCAATTGATCCCAATCCTCCATCAATGTGGAGAAAGCGATCCCTTTCTTTTTCAAAATGGGGGAGGTGATTTTGGAAATGAGCTTACTAATATCTTTCATTTTTCAGGAAGCCACGCACGTTGTTCTTCCTCCAGACGATCCTCGCGAATAGCCTTGCGAATGGCTGTCAGTAAGTCATTCATAAAATGGATGTTGTGGGTTGTGATCAGCATCATCCCCAACATTTCTTTGGCCTTCAACAGGTGATGGATATATCCCCGCGTGTAGTTCTGACAGGTGGAACATTCACATCCCTCTTGAAGGGGATTTTGATCCAGAGCAAACCCTGCATTTTTAAGGTTGATATGCTCCTTTGCTCCGCCCTTCACAA
Organism: uncultured Hyphomicrobiales bacterium; assembly: GCA_964402405.1. Taxonomy (GTDB): domain Bacteria; phylum Pseudomonadota; class Alphaproteobacteria; order UBA7879; family UBA7879; genus CAYOCE01. The sequence goes on from CAYOCE010000005.1 coordinate 20,687, forward strand.
GGGCGCCTCCATGACGTGCTAGGCGGGTTGGATGGACACAATCGAAGGTATCAATGCCATGCTTGACCCCTTCAAAAATATCCCGAATTCCCCCAATCCCTAATAAATGAATGGGACGATTTTCGGATAGTTTTGGGGCGGTGAGACCCACAATTTCATACATTTGTTCCTGATTGGCCCCCAAAGATCCCCCAATGGCATGGCCAAAGAAATCATTTTCGTTGACGAAATCAATACCCTGTTGCCGGAGATCTGGATAAACGCCCCCCTGAATAATCCCGTAGAGTGCCTGTGTTTCCTGGCTGCCTTGATCAAAGGCTGCAAGACTCCGTAGGGCCCAGCGGTGGCTCATTTCCATGGACCGCTGGGTATAGCGTTTATCCACATGGAAGGGCGTGCACTCATCCAACACCACGATTAAATCTGCCCCTAGCTTTCGTTGAATCTCCATGGATTTTTCTGGGGTCAGCAAATATTTCTGGCCATTTAAATGGGATCTAAACTGGGCCCCTTCCTCGGTGATTTTCAGGAGAGATTTGTTTTTTGGGGATGACCTGGATCCTTTGATTTCCTGGGCAACAGAGCCATGACCCAAGCTGAAAATCTGGAATCCCCCGGAATCTGTTAACATAGGGCCGTGCCACGCCGTAAATTTCTGTAATCCCCCCATTTCATGAACCACATCTGCCCCGGGTTGCAACATCAAATGATAGGTGTTGGATAAAATGATTTGGGTGTTTGTTTCCCGTAAGGTTTGCGCCGTGACCCCTTTGACGGTGGCCTTGGTCGCACAAAAAATAAACGCTGGCGTTTCCACAATGCCATGGGGCGTTGTAAGAATGCCCAACCGGGCACGGTTTTTTTTAGAGGATCGACTGTATTCGAAGGAAAATTTAGGATATCGGGTCATGGGATTCGTGTGGTTTAATTCTCTTGGCTAAATACATAAAGGGTGTGTTGAAAACTGTAATCAAAACTCGGATGATATATACACCAAAAATATACGTATGTAAAACAGTTGAAAACGCCAGCGGCTCTGGGGCGAAAAAGATCCATGCCAAATAGCTAAAGACGCAATTATCAATGAACATAGAAATAACCGATGCGCCATTCGTCCGCAGCCATAGGAACCTCCCCTTCGTCAGTTTCATAATCCATCCGTAAATCCAAATATCCACATGTTGGGATACAACATAGGCAATCAGACTTGACACGAAAATGGAAAAACTGGGGGCGAATAGAGCTTTGATATGATCATGGGCTGCCACAAAATTCAGGGTTGTCGAGGTTTCTACCACAGTTTGATAGCCAAGGGTCAACACCATAAAAACAGTCATCATAAAATGACCAATAAAGCCAATAAAGACCGACCGTCGCGCTGCCCTTGCCCCATATATTTCCCGAATGATTTCCGTGCAGAGAAATAACGATGTAAATACCACCGTCCCCAGGGCAACCGGGGAATCATAGAAAAAGAAGGGGGAGGCCTTTAAAACCTGGATATTGCCACAGCTAAGGGACACAACGACATATAGATAAAGCCCTGCCAGCCCCAAAAACCGTAATAAAAACAACTGAAAGCATCCACATACCAGCAGCATCAAAAGGTCCAAAACCCATGTGGGATAGGTGTGTAAGAATGCAATAATTTGATCAATTGATAAGGGCATTATGTTTTCTTTGGTAGATAGAATAGTTAACCTGAGTTCGGCGAAATAGCGCTCTAAAGTTCTTGAAAAACAATGAGCTGTCATCCTCGGCCAAAAAAATATCTTATTTTATAAGATATTTTTGCAGGTCGGGGATCCACCTTTTTCCTGGATCCCCGCCGG
>CAYOCE010000005.1:22618-24191 GCA_964402405.1 uncultured Hyphomicrobiales bacterium
GGCGAGGATGACAGTATCTGGTGAATTTTTTCGTCGAATTTAGGCTATACTACAGCATCAAATTGGATTTGCCTACCCCCGTCTAGACTGCTCTAGCTCGTACATTTTTCGCTGAATTTCTTTTCTTTCTTGCTCTATTTCATGATTTTTCTTTTCTATCTCATGACTTTTCTGAAAAAGATCAGCCCACAGCTTGCGGGATTCTCTTAGCTCCTCGTCATACTTACTAGAGTGTTGTCTTATTTCAGCTTCATGCCTACTGGCATACTCTTTCACGTCCGCACGGATCATATTAGTTGTATGAGAAAAGACACGCCAGAAAGCCCTAAGGCCAGTAAAGCCCATGGCACCTAAGCTGATTATAATCGTGAAAGTTTGAGCCCATTCCATTTTTCTATGCCTTTCTAGATTGCTCTAGTTCATACATTTTTCGCTGAATTTCTTTTCTTTCTTTTTCCATTTCTTTGTTTTCCTGAAGAATGCTAGCCCATAGCTTGCGAGATTCTCTCAATTCCTTATCATACCTATTCGTTGTATGGGAAAACACACGCCAGAAAGCTCTCATGCCGACAAAGCCAAGACCCCATAAGCTTATGATAATTGTGAAAGTTTGCATCCAATCCATTTTTAAACCTCTTTAGCTATATCCTATTGTAGCACAAAAGCTAAACTACCACAGAATTGTTTTATGTTAAATAGGGATTTTTAATATAACTTAAATTTGAGAGGAAGATCGTCGGAAGGAGACAAAATGCAGCACGTAGGGTTATATACATAAAAAGTTTTTATTATTATGTATTTCTATGATATAGTATAAATATAAAAAATTTCAAGGGGAGATCAACATGAAAAAAGTATATACCATCTTTTTATCTATCGTATCAATGGTTGGGTTGTTAAGCCCTGTTGTGTGTGGGGCCTCTGCGTCGGGGAGTGGTTCTGCAGGATCTTACCAAGATGGGTACCATTATGAAGTTAGTGTGGAGCAAAAACCCGATGAAGTGGTGGTGCTTAAGTCAAACAAAGCTCCAGGCAAACAAAGAACTTTACTGTCCTTAGATCCACAAGTAGTAAGGATTTTAAATTCCCCAACTGTTGAACAGGTACATATAGGACTTGATTCAGAAAATTCCGGGGAGAGTCTTATTTTAATCCTAAAAGAAATTCAGGAAAAAACCAACTTAGGTCATAGATTAAAACAATTAGAAATCCGACTTCCTCCTTACCAGGCTTACCCATACACTATGTATTTAGGTAAAGAAGCTATTACCGCAATAGTTGATACATTCCCATTATTGGAAATATTAACTTTACCAGAGGCAAAATACGACTCAAACTCAATAGAGATAATTTCCCGTTTAGAGAATCTTAAAGCCCTATCAATAAATTTTAGGTCTAACTCTGAGATTACTCCAAAAACTCTGGAACCATTATTGAAGTTATCCCATTTATTTAAACTAGACTTAGGGTTGCGTCCAGAATTGCCACCTGAGGTTGGGAATGTTATTGCTCAATTACCTCATCTAGAGATTTATGGGGGGGGAATATCACTGGATATGGTACGTTCCTTTGC
>CAYOCE010000005.1:24291-31030 GCA_964402405.1 uncultured Hyphomicrobiales bacterium
GGCAACAGATACAGAGGTGCCTTTAATTAATCACAACCTTAGAGAATTGACTATAAGTTCCCTTAATTTATCATGTGCAACATGTTTTGCAAACCTTGTTAGTTACCAAAATGCCAGTCGATTCCCGAATTTACGCTGGTTAAAAATCTATGTACATAAGAATGGTGTTCATGATACAAAACCCCGGCATGATATAAATTTCAAGGATATTGAAACCTATTTACCCCATTTAACCTATTTTTGGGTAAACTTTTTTAACATGAGCACTGCTGAGAAAGAAGGGTTAGCTTTACTTTATCTAAAGTGGCCTCATTTGAGGGGAACTACAAGGGAGTATCCATTCACAGAATATTTTCAGAACATTAAGAAAGATCCTGAGTGGCTTGCAAGGCCGGATGTGAAAAATGTATTATTAGAACAGGAACGACTTGCTTCAGAAAATGCGGCAAGTATTTTAGTACAAGATGGTGGAGCGCATATACATAACTTAGCCCCCCTGATGTTAAACGAAGTAGTTACTCAACAGACGATGGTAGAACAACGAAAGCTTAATGGAACGTATCGGAAGGCGTAAGCAGGAGAACAAAAATGAAAAAACTATACACCATCTTTTTATCTATTGTATCAATGGTTGGGTTACTAAACCCGGTCTCATGGGGCAGTGCCTCAGGGAGTGGTTCTGCAGGATCTTACCAAGATGGGTACCATTATGAAGTTAGTGTTAGTGTGGAGCAAAAACCCGATGAAATGGTGGTGCTTAAGTCAAACAAAGCTCCAGGCAAACAGGAACCCTTATTGTCTTTAGATCAAGAAGTATTAGAGAAGTTAAATTCCCCAACTGTTGAACATGTATATATAGAACCTGATTCAGAAAATTCTGTGGAGAGTCTTATTTTAATACTAAAAGAAATTCAGGAAAAAACCAACTTAAGCCACAGGTTAAAAAATTTAGAAATCGAACTTTATTACCAAGGCTCCAAGTATTTAAATGAAAAAGCGATTACCGAAATGGTTAATACATTCCCATTTTTGGAAACGTTAACTTTATCCTATGCGAAATACGATTCAAATCCAATAAAAATAATTGCACGGTTACAGAATCTTAAAACTCTATCAATAAGGTTTATGGATGGCTATGACATTACTCCAGAAACCATGAAACCATTATTGAAGTTACCCCATTTATCTGAATTAACCTTGGGGTGTGAAGTATTTAAACCTCAGGTTCTGGATATTATTGCCCGATTACCTCATCTAGAGATTTATAGGGGGAGAGTATCACTGGATATGATACATTCCTTTGCTAACCATCGTATCCCCATTATTTCTTTATCATCCCCTCTAAATTTAGAAGACGAGTCATTTACCAGATTTGAACAGGTTCTTAACCTTCTACCGAATTTGCGCAAAATTAACCTAGGCTGGCTCACCGTAAAGGCAACAGATACAGAGGTGCCTTTAATTAATCACAACCTTAGAAAATTGACTATAAGTTCCCTTAATTTATCATGTGCAACATGTTTTGCAAACCTTGTTAGTTACAAAAATGCCAGTCGTTTCCCAAGCTTAACTAAGTTAAAAATCTATAACCGTGATGAAGATGAAGGGGAGATAAATTTCAAAGATATTGAAACCTATTTACCCCAATTAGCTTACTTAGAGCTAGATTGGGATGAAATAAACTCCGCTGAGGAAAAAGGATTAGCTTTGCTTTATCTAAAGTGGCCTCATTTGAAGGGAACTACAGAGACGACAGAATTTCAAGAATATTTTCAGAGGCGTATGAAAGATCCTGAGTGGCTCGCAAGGCCTGATGTGAAAGAGGCGTTATTAGAACGGGAACGACTTGCTTCAGAAAATGCGGCAGGGATTTTAGTACAAGATGGTGGAGCGCATATACATAACTTAGCCCCCCTGATGTTAAACGAAGTAGTTACTCAACAGACGATGGTAGAACAACGAAAGCTTAATGGAACGTATCGGAAGGCGTAAATGTTACACATCGCATTCTTTTTCTAACCACCCTCGCGGAAGCGGGGGTCCACAGGTATCTCTGGGTGACATATCAAAGGTGCTACCGCGTGTGGATCCCCTCCTGCGAGGGGATGGTTCGCTAAGGGAGATGGGCGGGATGGTCTAAAGAGAAACCTACTCCGCACCCTCTTCTGCGTCACCTTGGCCGACATAATCACCAATCACGGCGGTGTTTTGCCTCAGGTTTTGTTCTAGCTGACTCGCAATCTCTGGATTTTCCTTGAGGAAAGTGCGCACGCCTTCTTTGCCTTGGCCCAGCTGCTTGCCATTCATGGAATACCAGGACCCGGCCTTTTCAATAAGATTCGCCTTGACCCCTAGATCAATCAATTCCCCTGTTTTGGAGATGCCTTCCCCATAGAGAATATCAAATTCTACAACCTTGAAGGGCGGAGCCACTTTGTTTTTTACAACCTTCACCCGCGTTTGGTTTCCAATGATTTCTTCGCGATCTTTGAGCGCCCCGATACGCCTGATGTCTAGACGGACGGAGGCGTAAAATTTCAAGGCATTTCCCCCCGTGGTGGTTTCAGGATTTCCAAACATGACGCCAATTTTTTGACGAATTTGGTTAATGAAAATCACCATACATTTGGTTTTAGAAATAGATCCGGTGAGTTTACGAAGGGCTTGGCTCATGAGGCGTGCCTGTAGGCCCATGTGGGAATCCCCCATGTCGCCCTCGAGCTCGGCCTTGGGAACTAGGGCAGCCACGCTGTCTACCACCAATACATCAACGGCCCCTGATCGTACGAGGGTATCTGCGATTTCCAACGCTTGTTCTCCCGCATCTGGCTGGGAAATCAATAGCTCGTCTGTATTAACCCCAAGCTTGCGGGCATAGGCGGGATCCAAAGCATGCTCGGCATCCACAAACGCACACGTGCCGCCCTTTTTCTGGGCCTCTGCCACCACATGGAGGGCAAGGGTTGTTTTTCCCGAGCTTTCAGGACCATAGATTTCAATAATCCGTCCCTTGGGAAGTCCGCCAATTCCTAGGGCCAAATCCAAACCCAAGGAACCTGTTGAGATAGCCTCAATTTCTGCCACCTGGTCCGCGGCCCCCAGTTTCATCACGGATCCTTTACCAAAGGCACGCTCAATTTGCTTGAGGGCGGATTCTAAAGCTTTGCTTTTTTCAGTAGCTGAAACAGTTGACATGGTTGGGTTCTCCATAAAAAATTAAAAAGTAACATAAGAAATATACTTGGCATATTCTGATATCTTTTACAATACCCTTTAAACTAACGCAAGTGGTAATTAAAAACTACTATTTTTTTGGTACCACTCAGGGTTGCTTCATTTAAAATTTTTATATCCTTATGAACCACCCCGGCGAAAGCCGGGGTCCATGAAACGCTAACGCGAGCAAGGCTTTGAATGGTGCTACCTCTCTTGGACCCCGGCTTTCGCCGGGGTGGTTCGCATAGGGTGCGAAATAATACAACGAACAAATAGAGAGTAACTCTATAAGAACTTCCTCTAATTACGTCGGGCCAAATACCACAGGGACATGTTTTGGGCATCATTCACCAATCCGACTTCTTTCAGGGCGGATAAAATCATTTGGACGCTTTCTGGGTTTAACGCCGCTTTATCACTCCCAGAGATTTTTAAAATATAGGCAAGTGTCTCCCCAGTGCGTTTTTCTTTGGCGGCGGCTTTAATAGCCCTTTTCTGACTAAGGGGTATAGATCCCAAAGAAGTATCTGCAATGTGATCCCAATGTTCATGGGGGATTGCAACGCCCATTTCCTCCAGGATCAAATAGGTATAGGCTAACTGTGCTGCCTGACCTAATTCTTTTTCCAACAGGGTGAGGGTTTTTTCCAAGTCTTCAGGCTTTGACCCACAAGTCCCTAAAATAAAGGGAACATAGGATGGGTTTGATACATCTTGGGTATAGTCACACCAATACTTGGCTTCCTTTTTATGTTCACTCAAGGAAAGAGAAGTGATGGCAATGGGACCCCACGCCGCCCGTTCTTTGGAAGGGGTTATTTTGGCAATGGAGGGAGCAAGCAACGCAGCCACTATATTTAATTTGTTGTTTTGTATGCCATTCCTCATCAATTCCTCGGCAAGGTTTAATTTAGAGGCAGGCATAACGGTTGTCTCAAAAATTTGGAACAAGCATGCCCGCACCAAAGGAGAGTCTTTCAAGAGGATGCTCTTATCTTGTTCTATGTTTTGAAGTTCTTTTTTAATGGACTCCAATTGATCAACGGGAACTTTGGCATAGATCTTTCTAAGATCCTCCATATATTTGGGGGCAAAATCACATAAGTTTTCCCATAACCGTAATTGGGTTTCGTAAGGGATTTTTAATTTTTCTGCATGCTGTAAAACGATGGGAACATAGGCTGGTTTTATGGTCTCCAAGTCCTCCGGAGTTAATCCATCCTTTGCCTCCGAGAGTAGCAGCAAATCTTGAAAATTCATTTGATGCATGGGAAGGGGGGAGGGGGTGTATTTTGTCTCTTCTAGGATACTTCTGACCATATCAATAAAAGGTTGCTCGGTTGCTGTATTAGCTTCTTCAAATAAAGATAAACTGAGTCGTGCCTGATCCAGGTTATTATTTTGGAGTTTACAAAAAATGACAGCCTTTTCCCAATAGAGGTTGGGATGACTCGCAAAGCTGCTTTCTGCAAGTTTCGCTGCCATCTCAAAATCCCCTTCATGGAGCAGTTTTTCATAATGGACTTTATTTTTTAGATCCAGATCCTCGCTTTTTTTATCGTATTGAATTAACTGGTGGGCTTCCTTAGCATGTCCCATGGCCAGCAATTTCTGGACGCGGATTTTAATCAAATTATGATCCTTTGTGTCCTTCGGAAATTCAAAGGCGGAGAGCAAAAGACGCAACGCTAGCTGGTAAAAGGCATGGTTCTGGTATTGCACAGGCAATTGAGATAGTTGGGCTTCGATTTCTTTTAAAGACGCCCCTTTCCAGATGTCTCGGGGTAACCCTCCAGATTCCTCGTCCAACAATCCCACGTTTTCAGCCTGTACAGGTTCAACAACCTCTACCTGAATGGGATTGATTTGAACGACAGGACTTGGGGATTCTACAGGCGCTGGTTCCGCTGCTTGTGCTTCTAGGGTTGCGATATCCTCTCCGCTTTCTGGGTCTCCATCCACAACAACCTCTTCCTCCATGGAGCGTGCGTCTGCCTGAGATTCTTCCTCAGACATAGAAGAAGCTTTGTCACCTTTGGGGTTTGAAGGGGGGGCATTATGCCACGACTTCAATAAATTAACGGGTTCTGCCCCTGACGGAAGAGACAATAGGGGGAGTCCTAGAAAAAAAAGCCTTCCTAAGTAAATTTGTATAAATCGCATCTTCGTATCCTTAATTTGTAAACTGGAGTAATACCCCAGCTTGGTCTCTTATAATTAAATTGTAAGCTTCTTGAAAATTAGAATCAATGTTTGTGAGAGGTTGAGGAAAGTTTTTTGTCTCCACCCAAGGATCAAGGGGGTAATACCGCACCGGAAAATGAATCACATCCTTATGGACCAGGCGACCATCATCCTCTGTCACCTCGAATCCCTCCGTCGGCGTTTTAATTTTATCAAACAAGGATTCGATAATGGCATCTTCCGTTTCCTCAAGCATTCTTAGAATCTCCGCATCTGTTTTCTGATACAGATCATCCAGGGTTAAAAAATTTCTTTTGAGAGCATGGTTCCGCATTTCCTTCAACCAATGGTACACAGCTAGACGCTCGGGTTCCTGTTGCTGAATTTTAGTAATTTCCAATGATAATGTTCCTACTTTTTTAGCAATGTCCATGGTTTTGAAATAGATTATTTTTTGAGATTCATCATACTGTAAATCTTTGATAACCGTCTCTGCTTCTTCAGGGGTTATTTTACCCTTCAAAATACCAAAGTGCAGAATGTATTCTAGGTAATCAAAGGGGCTGGGGAATTGGGTGTGAATCACCAAAGATTTATGCAGATGATCCATGACTTCATCCAGGGAGAGATTATAGGTATTCAGGGCCCCCTGAATTTGATGATCTTTTAGGATTTTTTCCCGGTGCTCCCTTTGTTCGCTGGCTGTTTGGGCATCTACCGAGAAAGGATCATCAATCAGAGCCATCTCGGTCATATGGGGGGCGAGGATATTTGCTTTTTCCTGCTGAGAAACAGGTAAATGTTGAATAATATAGAGGATCCCCATTATATGATCGTATCTGGAATAGGTGGTAACGGGATCTAGATTTGCATGAAGCCCTAAATAGGCAAGGCCCTTTAGGCGCTGGAACAGGGGCATTTGGATGAGCTCTAAAACCATAGGATCTTGGATTTCAAGGGGCCCAAAAGGCGTCTTCACCTCCATTGCTCCAATGGAAGCGTGATAAAAAGTAAAAATTGTAAAAAATATGTATCTTAGTTTCACCAAAACCTCTTAGGGGGGAAGATATCAGCTTTTTGGGAAAGAATCAAAAGGATTAGGGGGGGAATCCCAGGGCTTACACATGAAAAAAAGCAAATGGCGGGGATGAACAGCACCCTCTGGGTGATACATTGAAAAGTGCTACCGCACTATGGGCCCCCACCTACGTGGGGGTGGTTCGCGAGAGTGCGAGAGTGGATGAAAATACGACCCATCCCCCTTAACAAACCATCCTCCTTAATAAACCATCCTCCTTAATAAACCATCCTCCTTAATAAACCATCCTCCTTAATAAAC
>CAYOCE010000005.1:31130-41436 GCA_964402405.1 uncultured Hyphomicrobiales bacterium
CTCTCAATGCAATTAATCTTGGATTAGTTCGAACAGCTTCATCCTCTTCAGCTTGCAAAGATGTGGGAGCGCTTGAGGAAGTAGCTTGAGAAAGAGATTCATACGAAGGGGGATCTCCCATGGGTGTTGAGGTGGTAGATGTGGAAGCTCCAGCAGTATGCGGACTAACAAAATGAGGATCATTAGGGCCAACTAAAAGAGTAGCTCCCCTTTGATCATGATCATCTGCACTCATATTCCCTGGAGTCGCGCTACCAGCATCTCCATCGTCAGAAGTTCTAGTTGTAGTACCAGGAATCTCATTAACCGTAGCATGTATGATTCTTGGCCCTGATGCTGCTGATACTGGCACTGAGGGCCCACCAGCTGTTTCTCCTGGGGTATCTGCCAAAGGATCATCTTTCTCTAATCCAGCAAAGCTCTCCGCCGACAACAACATCGCTATGATAACAGATCCATATTTTAAGTATTTCATGATAATATCTCCTACAGGTCAAATAAACTGAGGGGACTATGTCATAATTTTTAATAAAAAGCAATATTAGTACCCAAGTATTTGAAGATCCTTAATCAATTCTTGGACAGCAGCGGCGGAATTAGAAAGCATATTTTGTTCTGTGGGGGTTAGGGTCAATTCAGTAATTTGTTCCACACCCTTAGCCCCAATCTGGACAGGGACACCCACATAAAGATCCTTAATCCCATATTCTCCGTTTACATAGGCAGCACAGGGAAGGATTCGTTTTTGATTTTTCAGGTAGGATTCTGCCATTTGAAGGGCCGCGCTCGCGGGGGCATAAAAGGCAGAACCTGTTTTCAGGAGGTTCACAATTTCAGCGCCCCCATTCCGGGTTCTGAGGACAATTTCATCCAGACGATCTTGGGTGATCTTGCCTGTTTCCACCAGAGTTGTTAGGGGAACGCCTTCAACTGTTGAGTGGGTGAGAAGGGGTACCATAGTATCCCCATGCCCCCCTAACACCAAGGCATGGATGTCTCGGATAGAGACGTTAAATTCTACCGCTAAGAAATGGGCAAATCGGGCACTGTCCAAAATACCCGCCATCCCAACCACATGGGTTTTAGGAAGACCACTTGCCCGTTGCATCAGCCACACCATGGCATCCAGAGGATTAGTGACCACAATCACAAAGGCCTGTGGGGCATGCTTTTTGATTTCTTTACCAATGTTTGAAATAATGTCGGCGTTGATTTTCAGCAGATCATCACGACTCATCCCTGGTTTACGAGGAACGCCAGCGGTGACAATAATAACATCGGATTCTTGAATATCCTTTAGGTCATTGGATCCTGTGATCTTGGCATCAAATAATTCCGTTGATCCACACTGGGAAATATCCAGGGCCTTGCCTTGAGGGACCCCTTCCATAATATCAATCAGGGTCACATCCCCTAGTTCTTTGGTAGCAGCCAGCAAGGCCAAAGTTCCGCCAATATTTCCAGCCCCAATAAGGGAGATTTTTTTCCGTTTTGTCATTGTGATTTTCCTTATTTTAAGGTTAATAAAGAAGCACGCCCTTTATTAACCACCCCCACGAAGGTGGGGGCCCACAGATACCTCTGGGTGTTACCTCAAAAGTGCTACCGCACATGGATCCCCGCCTACGCGGGGATGGTTTGAAAAGCATTTACAAAGGTGAGTGGCACTTTCACCCACGCCTGCAACATAAAGGGCCTGCCTCATAAAGACAAGCCCTTTTGAAAAATTTCCTATACTTTAGAAGGGCTATGCTCCCATTTTACTTCTATCACTATTGCGATCTATCCCATCGACCCTTAGTTTTAGCCCTGGAATTTTATCCCCATAAGTTGCCTCTGGAAATGTTTTTTTGCCATCAGCGTTTAACCCAGGGTCACTTAAAGACACTTCTTGATAATATAAATACCCCTCATTATTTTGATAGTACATCCATCCATCATGAATCAGCAATAAAACAGTTGCAGCGTCCAAAGCATTTGCATTGGGCACCATGTTAGGATAGACCTTCAACATGGTTGACAACGCCTTTTCTTGAAAGGCAAACCAAGTGGTTCGGTTCATTGTTTGTATTAACTCAAATAGAGGTTTTAATTTATTAAACTCCGCTTGTATTTGAGATTCCGCAATTCCTAATTGTTGGAGAACGGATGTCAAGCTAGCATCTATTTTATCTTTCTTTTCTTTATCGAATAGTTGATCATCATCTCGTTTTTCTCGTAACATTTTTGCCCTCACTAACAGAGCATATCTGCCACTATTCTTAAAGCCGGGAGCCTTAGGATTGCAGTCATTTAAGGCGGCAATAGTTGTTGACTTAAGTTTCTCAAAATCAATAGGATTGGGCATATTCACCACCTTCATATACAAATCAACGCATTGCTTTCCTTGAGGTGATTCATTGTAAAGGGTGTTCATAGAAGGAAGACCTGGGGTGACTGCACTTACTGTTTTTATAGCGGGTAGTAAATTATCTTCCGCAATTTTTGCGAGGGGCATATATGCTTCAAGATTTTTTTCTGGTGCTTGGTTTATTTTTAATGGAGGTAGTGAATGAGCATGGGCAGTTTGGGCTAGCATCATATAGTGTACAAGTTGTTCTGCTGCCCCACAGAAATCATAGTAGTTTTTATATTTTGTTTGTTTATTAGATGATTTATTTATATTACAAGAATTCAAGCAACCTTTAATAACGGAATTTATTGAGGATGCTTGATCAGAAGGTATTCCTGGGACAATACTTTCATGGGGCAGATTTTCCAGATCGTAAGTTTTCTTCATTTTATCGAAAGCATTCCTAGATTTCATATAGGCATTCTGGCAATCGGATCCCGTTATATTGCGAAATGCCTTGATTTTACCACTGAAGAACCCTACTTGTTTATCAGCTGTTTTTCTAAGATTCCGTAATTTTGTTAGTAGTTCCTGAAAAGTTTCATGTTTGGGGGGCGAAATAGGAAGAGGGCGTATAACAGGCTTCAAGGCAGGATTAGGAGTAGTAATCCTGCTGGCCAGATCCTGGTTGAATTGAGGCATCACTCCTTGGGCTTGGGGGGTTAAAGAAACGCCTGCAGGTCCCGATGCGGTTGGTGTCTTTTTTGAGGGCACTATAACAATGGGTGAAATGGGTTGTGCATCTGCGCCTGGTTTTTCAACAAGACTGGGATCAGCGGGGGCGGAAACTACCTCAACACCCATATCCATGGGCAACCTCTTAGCGATAGCACTTTGAAAAGAAGCTATGGTAATTAGCGAAAAAAGGCTAATGCCTAGAAGTGTCTTTTTCATAAATATTCTCCCAAGTTTTTTATTTTTATGTTATGTATTTTTAAAAGTTTACACTCTACTAGACCACCCCGGCGAAAGCCGGGGTCCAAGTGCCTAGAATAGTATTCTGGAGCTCTTGGATCCCGATTTTCATCGGGATGGTTCGTAAATTCAGCATATACTTTAGAATACCATGTATTTTACAAATGGATCAATGTCAAATTTTCTGTCCACAATAAAGACTTAATAATTTTATAATTGGGGTATATTGCAACCAATAAATCCCCATAAATTTTCATTTGTTTTATATAAGGATTGGGAATGCCAGCTACAGTTTTAGGAATAGCCTCACCCGTTTTATAATCCAATATGTAAACAGATTTTGCAGCATGATCGACTGCCAACCGATCCACCTGACCCTTGAAATGTTGTCCTTCTATCACGCCAATTAAGGGAACTTCAGCTAGGGAAGATTTTTGGAAATAAGGGGCTAAATCAGGATGCGTTATTGTCTTGATCACCTGCTGCACGATCTTTTCATGCATCTCGAAATCCAATGCCGGGGCGTTGATCTGTAAAAATTCTAAACCCCTTTCCATCCACAAATGATCAGGCAGCTTTGGCAATTTTTCCAGCAGTTTGTGAATCAAAATGCCTCGTTGTCGTGGATCCATTAAGGTATGGATGTCCCCAGTTCCCAGAACTGTTAAACCTTCATCAGGCCTAGAAGGACTGAGAAAGCGGATGGATTTTTCAGAGGTCATCGGTGTTTTTGCCCACCTAGGAATTGGCAGGTTTTTGAATTCTTGAAGGGGGGCAGTATCTTGGTAAAACACTTCTTTCAACTGATGGGATTTAAACCGCAGGCCTGTTCCTTTTAATTCCCCCATATCCATATCAAACGGTGTTGCAACAGGGATTAATGCATCCTCGATCATCGCATGCCACGAATCCATGGGCCTACCTTTTTTGGGCTCTGCTCCTAAAATATACAAACGATCCTCTGCCCGGGTCATGGCCACATACATAAGCCGTCGATATTCTTCCATCTCCAGGGATTCTGATGTTTCCTGAATCGATCTTAATTTATTCGTTTTTAGGTCCACGCTGGGGCACCAGATCAGTAAATCATCCTGCCAAAATAGGGTCCTTCGTTGATTCGGCACGCTTGTGGTATCGGGTAAGAAAACGATGGGGGCTTGCAAGCCCTTGGCCCCATGGACGGTGAGCAACCGCACCTGATTAATGTCCCCTTGGTCCAAATTACGTTTTACCTGCAAGTTTGAGGTTGTCATATAGCTCAGAAATCCTTGCAACGACGGGGGATTGGTATCCTCATACTTCAAGGCTAAATCCAAAAATTCCTGAATGGGATCTAAGGCATCCAGGCCCAATGTGGCAATTAGCTTTTGATAGTTTTCACCCTGATTTAAGATATGTATATAGAGCCCATAGGGGGTGAGGTAATCAACCTTATTTAACAAATCCGACAGAAACTGATGGGCATGTTCAAACGTTGGTTTGTCGTTTTTTCGATATTTTAATTCCTGCCATAGGGAGCCCTTGCGGGTGTGACACAAGTCAAATAGAGCATGTTCCTCAAGGCCAATCAAGGGACCTTTCAGAACAGTGGCTAACGTTAAATCATCATCAGGGAGCGATAAAAATTCCCCCAGGGCTAACAGGTCTTGGATCACTAACTGATTCCTTAAAACCATGCGGTCAACCCCAGAAACAGGAATGTTATAAAACTTGAGGGCTCGTACGATATGGCTGGCCAGAGTATCCCGTTTTCTGACCAAAATCATAATATCCTGGGGCATAATGGGCCGCCCCTTGGATTCTAATATTTCTCCATTTTTTAGCCATCCTTGAATGGTTTTTGCAATGGCGCCGGCCACATGTTCTTGAACGGATGTTTCATAAATACCAATGGTTTCTTCGGGATCTGATTCCGGGGATTTCATCAGGGGCCATAGCTCCACAATTCCCCCATCCTGACTTCGGTGGGGGATATGCTGCAGGTCATTGATGGACACTCCCTTGCGAGCCGATTCCAATTGAAATACCAAATCCACTGTTTCCAAAACCGCTTTGGTAGATCTGAAAGAGGTGTTTAGGCTAACCTCTTCCCACGGGTGAATATGGGTTTTGGCACGCTCTGCTAGGTCGCGTTTTACATTATGAAATTCCTGAGGATCAGCCCCTTGAAAACTATAAATAGATTGCTTGGTATCCCCCACAACAAACAAAGTCCTTCGGGTATCACTCTCATTCCCATAAAATTCTTGCACCAGGGCTACGATGATTTTCCATTGATCGGGGTTTGTATCTTGGGCCTCGTCCACCAAAATATGATCAATGCCGCCATCTAGTTTGTATAAGACCCACGGCGTTTTATCCCGATTTTCCATTAGGCCCACGGCGTAATCAATCAGATCCTGATAATCCAGGGCATTTTGATAGTTCTTCTGATGTTGATATTCCTTTAAAACCTGATCAACGAACATCAACAGTGAATGGGTGACTTCAAAGAGGCGAATATTCTTATACTGTTCTTTTGTTTCTACCAGATGGTTAGCCTCATCCAACAGAAGATCCTCAAGTTCGGGATAATGTTTCTTTATCTTTGCAGAGACCAAAGATTTTCGAGGTTCATCTTTTTTGGTTAGAAAAATGTTGGCATATTTCAGGAACAAGTCCTCGGTCATTTTTTCTGAAAAGTTTTTAAAGGGGCGTAATTGATCTGCTAGTTTTTGACCGGCTTCTTCCTTATTTAGGATGGGCAACACCAGATCAAAAAAAGATCGAGGCGCAATCTGATCTCCCCATATATTCGCAATCATTTGCTCAGCTGATTTTTCAAAACCCACATCCAAAAAATTTGCCAAAGCCTGGGATGCCCCTAGGAAATGCCCATGGCTTTTTAGCAATCTTTTCACTTGATGGGGGGCGGACACAATATCGCGAATCAGTCCTTGAAACGTATGGGGAGAAATATATTGAGCGAAGATGGTGTAGTCAGCCCCTTTTTCAAAGGCTTTCTCACAGGCATTTTTTAGCAGCTTCTGGGATTCAAATTCATCAATCACTTTGAAATAGGGACTAAGGCCAGCCTCCAGCGGAAACCGTTTTAGCAACGATTGACAAAACCCATGGATCGTCTGAATGCGCATGGGATTTGGGGCATCCATAAATCGGTGAAACAATTTTTTGGCAAGATCTATCTGCGTTTGGGTTGCTGGATGTCCTTGTAAATCTGCCAGTTCTTGGTGCAAGACATCAGCAGAGCACGTATGCCACAGGGCCAATTTTTCCATCACCCGCCCCATCATTTCAGCAGCTGCAGCCTTGGTAAAGGTCAGACACAGAATTCGATCTGGCAACGTTCCATTTAATAGGAGACTCAAAACTCGGTCTGTTAGGATCTTTGTTTTACCAGTGCCCGCGGAGGCCTCTACCCATACAGAGGCATGGGGGGAAGTTGCCCTTTTCTGGGCATCAGTGGACATAGGCCTGCTCATACTTCATCCCCTTCAAAAAACGATATTTCGTGGATGCGGGCCAAATGATCATAATCCCCCGAGAGAGAATTAAATCCAGCCTCGTAGGGTGTTTCGGGATACAGAAAATGATGGATCAATGTCTTTAGATTTTGGAATGCCTTTTCCGCAAGTTCCTCGGGGTTTCCATTCACTGTCATGATTTCTCCCGCGGGCATTTTACCTGTAAAGGATATAAAAGAAAGGTCTCTAATAGGGCCCCCCTGAATGCCTTCAAATTTCCCAAACTTTAGCACCGCTGCCTCCAAAGGCAACTGGGGAGCGTGTCCTCTAGCAATAGCCTTTTGGGTGGGGAGTTTCCCTGTTTTGTAATCCAAAATCTGCCATGTGTGATCCTGCAATAGATCAATACGATCAGCCTTGCAAATCAGCGTAAAGGGACCCTCTGGGGTTTCAAAACTTAATGTCCCAGATACTTCTCCGTACCGTTTTTTGATAGAATCATTTTCCAGTTCATTTTCTAAAAACCATTGGAGGCTGCGCTCAAACTTAAGGCGCCAGAAATCTTGAAATCCCGTGTTTTGGAAATAGGTATCAAAGAGAATATTTCCAAGGTTCAATCCTTTTTCACATAGATTTTCAGATGATCCGAAATCCGCTAATAACTCATGGAAAACCTCATGAAGGATAATCCCATATTCTAGGGCTCCAGGGGTAGGGTCTAATGCATCCAAAGGTCGCAGCCTTAAGACATGTTTTGCGTAAACATCATAGGGATTGTGAATCAGATGACCCACATCTGTAATAGACAATTTCATCGGTCTAGACGCAATGGGAGGGCAGGGTTTTGGACATGCTTTCTGGGTGTTTACGAACGTTTCAGGTGTATGAAGGGCGCGTGCCCATGCTCGTAGATCACTGGCCTTTCTAAGGTTTGCTCCCTGAGGTTTCAGCAATGTTTCCATCTTCACCAAAAATCGGGAGGGCATGGTGGGGGATCCATTTACTCTGAGGGACCGTGTCAGCAACACATTCTTTGCTCCTAAATGCTCCAAAAAATCATGGGCAGATAATCCAATCCTGCGCTGGGTGGGGGGGAGGCCAAATTTCTCCCGCATATCCATACTAAACCAAGGATCTCCCTTAGGGGTAGGGGGCCAGATGTCTTCATTCAGTCCCCCTAAAATTACCTGATCCGCCGACATGAGGCGTGCCTCCATGGGGCTTAGAATCGATACACGGGGATGTTGACCCTCGGGAGGCCGCACCAATAAAGGACTAAGGAAACTATCTAACAAATCTGGATAGTCTTGTGTTTGGGGTAGGTTCAGCAAAGGCGCTGCCTTTACCCAATTCTCCCAAAAAGTTTTGGCAACGATTGTTTCATTAGTATTCGGGGAAAAAATCTCCTCAATGGAAATGTCTGGATTTCCTGTTCTTAAAAATCCTAATAATTTTTGATGGACAGAAATGATTTCTGGTAAGGGAATGTCGCTTTGATTTGAATATCCTTGAAGGGGAGTGATTATATGATCCGATTGTTTCAGAAAAGTACATAAATGATCCCACTGATCTTCCTTAATGTAGGAGGGGCAGGGATGTGAGGCGATCCAATTTTTCATTTCGGAAATGGACCCAAATATTTTTCCCTTCCTAAGAACCTGATGCTCTAATAACCGCACCAGAATTAAAAATTGGGAACGCTCAAAGGGACCTTGAGCTAGGGGATGTTTCAATGTGCTTAGGATCAAGCTAGCACTGGGGGAGCCTTGAAGCCACAGGGCCGTGAGCCTTAAGAAAGCCCCTAAAGGAGACTTGGAAAACAACCGTCCTGCTGAATCATCCACCTCGATTCCAAAGGATTTTAGCGCTGTCACCACCCGCATGGAAAGACTAGGGTCTGGTGTTACCAATAGAGCTGTTTTATCAGGTTGCTCTAATGTTTCGCGTATCTTAAGGGCGATCACCAAAGCCTCCTCTTGGAGATGATCGCATTCAGCGAATTCTATGTGATTAAAGGCTTGAGTATCCATAAACGGGGCCTGTTTATTCCCAAAGGCCTCTAGAAATAGGGCATCTTGAGACGGAGATGGTATTAGATCTACAACTTCTTGAGGAGTAACCTCTAGCTTTTTCAACAGTTGATGCATCGTATATTGAGGGTGGGTCGCTGGTAGATTTAAGGTGTCATCCTCGGGCAATTTCACAAAACCGGGCAGAATAACTTCTCCCCGAGGTAAGCTTCCTATAACCTTTAATAAATTTGCCGTTGCCGGGATGGTCCCTGTGGATCCTGCGGCAATTACTAAATGATTTGGAGGGTTTCTGACCCAGTCGTCAGCAACGCCTTGCATGATATGACGCCTCAGGGCCGCAGGCGTTACCTTTCCTTGATCCTTTAGGATGGCAGGCCAATGGTCGGTGATAATTTTCAAAAAATCCAAGGTGATCTGCCAATGTTCTGCATACTCATGGGGAACAAGGGTTTCAAGGTTATCAAAATTCAACCCCTCTGTTTCTACCTGGTTTAATAAATGCATTAAATTGAGCGCTAAATTGGCAGCTGATCCAATGGCTGTCTGATTTTGATCTGCGCCCCAAACAGTTGAAAATTTTAGAATCAGATTCGTTAAAAGGGCTTGGTAACACTGGGGATCAAGGGTATCCCGCAGGTCTAATTCCTCGGCATCCTCCATAAAAATCAACTCATCTGGGTCACTTTCCCCCATGGGGAGAATCTTGGGAAGGAGGGTGGCAGGGTTTGCGCTATTCTCAAACAAAATCAATTCAAGTGCCCGACAGGCTCGCCGGGTGGGTAGCAAAATAATTGCCCCCCCCATTCCCAAGGGATCATCCTGGGTAAGGGTATAAATGCGTTGGGCAAGGGCCTCTAGAAATGCCCCTCCAAGAGGGAGTGTTTTAATGTTCATGGGATGTATCTTATGACCTACAGATATCATCTGACAAGGAACAAATTTAGAAATCTAAGGGTATACGCGTATATTGAATTAAGGGGTGGGGCGCGTAGCGCCACATGGCATCACTTTTTCATAATCCTTTTATTTACAATCCTTTCCGGGGTGTAGCGCGTAGCGCCACATGGCATCACTTTTTCATAATCCGAGTATTTACAATGTTTTCAGAGGCGTAGCGCGTAGCGCTACACGGCAACACTTTCTCTAAAATCCTGTATTTACAATACTTCCCAGGGTGGGGCGCGTAGCGCCACATGGACACAAAGCTTGTTTGGGCAAATGCATCTGCTCAAAATGACCACATGAATGATCCCCCTGGTCAGCATAACCACATAACCTGGTCAAATCGACCATATGATGATGTGGTAAACATGACCACATAACCTGGTCAGAATGGCATCAACATATAAAGAACAGAGACTACTACAGAGATTACCATAGATTCTCTCTCATAGACGCGCGCGCGCGAGAAAGTGCCCTTTTGGCCGCTCCGGCAAAAGTGGTCTATCGGCGTGAATGAATCTCTTTCCCTTGAGAGAGAGAAAGAAAGAATAAGATGATTT
>CAYOCE010000006.1:0-6257 GCA_964402405.1 uncultured Hyphomicrobiales bacterium
TGGCTAATATTTATTGTTTGAATAGTGGATTTTAAAAATATCTGCTCTCCCCCTGAATAAACCACATACCCAGATTTAATTTTATTTTTAAAATCCTCCATAAGAGATTCAATTCCTTGAATCATTTTCTGATTTAACGTTGACGATGCTTTAATTTCGATAGGAATAAGACTCATCCCATCTTCAACTAATAAATCGACCTCTGTACCACTTGAGGTCCGCCAAAAATAAACTTGAGGACTGATTCCTTGATGGGTATAAGTTTTAATCACTTCATTAACAACAGCTGTTTCAAATATAGACCCTGCCATTGGCCCTTGTCTTGCATGATCTGCATCCTTTAACCCTACCAAATAACACAGCATACCAATATCAGAAAAATATATTTTTGGAGATTTCACCATTCGTTTTCCAATATTATTATAGTAGGGTCTAATAATATGAATTTGATAAGTGGCTTCAAGGATGGAGATCCATGCTTTAACTGTATTAACAGAAATACCTATATCTCTCGCAAGCTCAGAAGCATTTAGAAGTTGAGCATTTCTAGCAGCAAGAGCCTTCAAAAATACTTGAAATTCTCGTAAATCACCAATCTGACGAAGACTGCGAATGTCTCGTTCTAAGTAAGTTTGAGCATAGCTATCATACCAATGATATGGATCTCTATGGGGAGATTTTATAAGTTCAGGGTATGATCCCCTTAGAAAAAGACTCCATAATTCTTCAGAGGGAATAATAGGATTTTTGGAAGATTTCTCTTTTTGTTGCCAGGGTAGTTTCCTTTCAGGATCCCCGCAGATTTCCCTTAAAGATAAAGGAAATAACTTTAGAATAGCCGCTCTCCCTGCCAAAGATTCCCCTACTTTTTCTGACAAAAGAAGATTCTGGGAGCCCGTTAAAAAATATTGTCCGGGAATATCCCTATTCAAATCTACAGCTTCTTTAATATAAGAAAGGATTTCCGGTGTATTTTGAATTTCATCTAGAATAAGAGGCGGAGGATTTCTTTCAAAAAAACCTCGAGGATCTTGCGTAATCAATTCCCTCATATCCGGAGCATCTAAAGAAACATATTTGATGTTTTTTCCAAATATATGTTTCAAAAAAGTTGTTTTGCCACTTTGTCGTGGGCCTGTTAAAACAACCACCGGAAACTCTTTGGCAATCTTCTTAAAGATAGGTTCTATGCTTCTTTCAATATACATACATGTATATTTGCATTTCAAATGCAAATTTGCAAGGATATTTTTTAATCAATAGGCTTCTTGCATAATCAGGCATTTTTGAGGGATTTTTAGGAAAAGCGAGAACCGGAAGGCGCAAGTGTACTAAAGTACATGCGAACCGGAAGCGCAGCTTTGACGACAAAATAACCAAAAAGGGCGATTATGCAAGAAGCCTATTCTAAAATGCTTGAAAAATTGAGGGGTTCAACCATATTTTCAAAAGATATTGCTCCTTGAATATGGGCGACGAGGTTTTGCTTAGATTCTTCGAATCGTTCGATGGAAACTTTAGGGTTTTTGAGGCGGGGTTCAAAAATTCGCAGAGCATTTTGGATGGCTTCTTGAACCAGATTCCAAGTGGATTTATCCTTGGGGTCAAGCTGCAAAAAATCCGGCAGCCCATATAAATCAGGAACTCCCCATGTTAAATCGGGGGTCATTTGCTGGATATACTCCTCCCACTTAAGGGTACATCGAGTGTTTAGCAATAAAGCAATATCGTCCATGATGGATTGTATTAGCTGTTCTTTATTGAGTGTTACAGGAATAATCTTACCATCCCTATTGTCTATTAGACGATTAAACAAAGGATTAAAGGACCCAGGGCTAAACCATTTGGGCTGGGCAGGAGTGACGACAGGTATAGGAAGAGACGTTTTCATTTCCTTAGTATACGACTTGTTCTACAGGGTGAAAATAGGTTTTTTATACCAATTCTCTTAAATCGTATGAATTGCTGTATTA
Source organism: uncultured Hyphomicrobiales bacterium (assembly GCA_964402405.1). GTDB lineage: Bacteria > Pseudomonadota > Alphaproteobacteria > UBA7879 > UBA7879 > CAYOCE01. Next base: position 1,974 of record CAYOCE010000006.1, read on the forward strand.
GTCTGGAAATCCCATCCAAAGCCACTAACACCCCTGGGAAGAGAATTTGGTTCTACCACCGAATAAACACACTTGATCTGAGAGTACTCGAATTCCATTTCCACAATACCTGTATATTTTTTAGGGGAGATAATTGCCTGAAATGATTCTAAGATTCTCTTTTGATCAAATTCATCCGCATCAGCATGAAGAATTCTAGAAAGATTATCATCTAGTGTAAATTCTTTATATTCCTCTGGCATATTGCTGGCGCTTAATTCTTGGTTGACCTTTAAATGGCTAATACGCGTGTGTTGTAATTCAATTTCATATAAGGTTTTGTTGGTATTGGTTCCCGCAGTTTGTAGTCCCATAATAGTTACTACTCCAATTTCCTTACCCTGAGTTATCTTTCCGATGAATTCTAAAGTCTTTTCTGATAAGAAAAGTTTAACCCCACAAGATGAAGAAACATAATTGCTTTTATTTTGCAGCCCTGAGTATTTATTCAATACAGGAGATTCAAACATTAAATCTACCTCTGCAACTGTAAAAACATGTTCATGCAAAAGTCCTAGATTTGCACCACCGGGTATTTCACTGACCTTCATGATCCATGAAGGAATTTGGTTTGTTGTCATAACCATAATGTACCTCTAAAATTCTATATTAAACTTTACTGTCAATCAGATCCAAATCAGTAACCAAATACCCTTCAGGCATTTGTGTTTCTCCCCGAGGCCTATGTTTATGTTGTATTTTTGCCCCAGTTATAACAGTTTTTACGATGGCTTGAGTTGGGTTTTCCTGTATGTTAAAGAAAGTTGAAAATTTCAAAGAAACCTTTTTAACATAGGATTGGTCTATTCCTACTATCTCGCTCACATCCAAAACATTATCGATGGTAGATGCCGTAACAAAACATGTTATACCCAAGTTAGACGTCTTACATAGATGATTTAGAGCTTCAATCAAATTAACATTTAAAAACGAATAGAAGGTTATATCTTTAAATTCTATTTGAGGAGCAAAACGAGGATTCGTGCGATTAGGATTCATTTCAGTTTTATATTGTATAGGCTTCATTTTTATAACTTGTACCCACCGTTCTAGACTACTGCCAAAGGTATGTCCACAGATTGATATCTCACTATGAATATTAGATACCTTCACCGATCCTGTAATAAAGAGGGTACTTGTTATCATATATTGGTTGTTTGCGTATGTCATTTTTCTCTCTCACCACTCTAAATTCTGTTTTTAGTTATTGGGCGGCCTTTGGTAGGTTTGCAACCAACCGAATGGATGCGGTTAATTCCTCCAACTGAAAATGGGGTTTTAAAAATACAACTGCACGATATGCCCCTGGATTATCAGGTACCTCATAAACATCCACTCGTCCTTCTGACAAAGGATATTCAGCCTTTAATTCTTGGGAAGCACTATCATTCAGCAGTACATATTCCGCAAGCCATGTTTGTAGGTAGCGCTTAACATCTTCTTTGGAAGCAAAACTGCCAATTTTGTCGCGCATCATTGCCTTGATATAATGGGCAAAGCGGGAAGCCGCCAAAATATAGGGGAGTCTTGCTGAAATATTAGCGTTGGCGTTGGCATCTGCCGTATTATATGTTTGAGGCAATTGGGCTGTTTGTCCACTAAAGAACGCAGCCTTATCAGTCCCCTTGCAATGACAGAGGGCAATAAACCCTAGATCGCTGAGTTCCTTTTCCCGACGATCTGTAATCGCAATTTCAGTCGGACACTTTAAAGCCAAATCCCCATCCGTTGAATAGAAGGTATAGGTTGGCAAGTCTTCCACCAATCCACCCCCTTCAACACCCCGGATGCAAGCAGTCCATCCATAAAGGGCAAAGGCATTTGTAATACGCGCACCCAACATGTAGCAGGCATTTGTCCACACAAAGCTGGATTGGGATTCCCCATCAATCGTTTCTGTGTAATTTAATCCCTCCACAGGATTTGTTTCAGGGCCATAGGGCTCGCGAATTAGAACGCGGGGGAGAACCATGGCCAAATACCTTGAGTCCTCACTACCCCTAAAGGATTGCCACTTTGTTTTATCCAAGGATTCAAATATTTTTGATAAATCCCGAGGCTTACCTAATTGATAGAATCCATCCAAATCAAACATGTCAGGACTGGGCGCTGTAATAATAGGCGCATGTGCTGCTGCCCCAATATTGGATAACTTCTCCACAATAGCCATGTCTGCGGGCAGGGAATTAAAATAGTAATCCACCAAAACGCAGGAGTACGGGGATCCTCCAAAGGTACCATATTCTTCTTCATATATCTTTTTGAACAAACCACTCTGATCAAAATCTACAGCCTTCTCCAAATCATCAGCAACTTCTTGCTTGGAGGCATTCATGAGGCGAATTTTTAGCTTCGTATTTGTTTCACTATTTTGAACAAAGTAGCTTAGACCTCTCCAAGAAGACTCCAATTGCTGAAACTTCGGATTATGCAAAATTTGATCCAATTGCTGACTGATAAGATAATCAATGTGTTCAATTTGTTGATTAATAAAGGCAACAGCATCCGTGAATACAACATTATTAGAGTCTGCCAATATTTGCTCGACAAATGTATTGACCATATCAATCGCATAGCTTTGCTGAGATGGATCTCTGACCAATCTGCCTTGATTAAAGATTGTCGCAATCAGACTGCTGTCTGATACTGCTTGAGTTGTGTTTGTTGCTTTCGCCATTTATTTATTCTCCCTATTTTTTTATTAGGATTTTTTTGGTGCAGGTTTTTTCCCTTTAGCTGGCTTAGCTTTTACGGGTGCCTTAGCCTTAACCTTAGCTTTAGGAGCAGCCGCTTTAGATGCTTTAACCTTAGGAGCAGCCGCTTTAGATGCTGCCGCCTTACCTTGTAATCCCTGTAATTCAGATACTAATTGTTTCTGTTGTCCTTGATCTGTTAACACAGCTGTCAATAGATCATCTAATTTGTCATTACCGTCTAACTTGGTTAATAAATCCTTTAATTTTGACCGAATTTGATAAATCTGATTTAATTCGGGCACTTGATTTACGATGTTAACGGGTGAAAAATCATCCATGGTACGAAAATTCAAAAGGACATTTAGCAATGTATCGGTTGCCCCTGTTGCATTTTGATCCAAGGCATTATTCACCTGAAACGCCAAACGTACATTACATCCATTCATGATTTCATTAAAATTATCACGATCAAGTTCTTTGAACTTACGGTCCCGAATAACAGGCAAAGGATTATCAGGATCACGATCTCCAGATAAATCTGATATGACGCCTACCACACAGGGCAGCTCTTTCATTTCAATTGCATCACCAATTTCAACATCATAGGTAATTTGAACGCGCGGCTTCCGGTTTCGTCCGAGCCAGTGTTGAGCTTCAAACATTTTTACCCCTCCCAATTATTTAATCTTTTTATTATGCTTAGTATTATCGTCTCACAATTTTGGCTTTCTGTAAACATAGAAATTTTTCTATATATTATTTTTTGTACAATTTATTTATTGTATATTACTTTATTTTTCTCTGTTTTTTGTTTTTTAATAAGAGGGTATTGTAGAGTTGGAGAATAGTTTGAGGAAGACAAGGATAGGTCAAAAAGGAAAATGGTGCGCCCTGCAGGAATCGAACCTGCAACCCCCAGCTTAGAAGGCTGGTGCTCTATCCAGTTGAGCTAAGAGCGCGCTCTAGTCTTAAGTTATCATCCTCGCCAAGGGTAAAGCCCGCCGTCGGGGATGACAGCCGTTTATTTTAAAAAATCTTTCAAAAGATCTCTAACTCTGTAATAGTAGTCTGGCAATCGATCAAATGTCAATTAGGGAACGAAAAAAATGGTACAATTAACACGCATCTATACTCGCGGTGGTGATAAAGGTAAAGCTAGCCTGGGGGATGGTAGCCGTCTATTAAAATCACATGGACGGTTTGTGGCGATTGGGGATGTGGATGAGGCCAATTCTGTTATCGGAGTAGCGCGTTTATATGCATCTCCAAATGTGGAGCCAATTCTCAGACGTATCCAAAATGACCTATTTGACGTGGGGGCAGATCTTTGTATGCCAGGGGATACAGGCACCTTAAAGATTCAAGATATGCAAGTCACGTGGCTTGAAACCCAAATTGACGATTTGAATCAACATTTAGCGCCCCTTATGACCTTTGTCCTGCCCGGAGGTAGCTCTGCATCTTCCTATCTACATATGGCGCGGAGTGTCGTTAGGCGTGCAGAACGAGCAGTTGTGAATCTTATGAATCAAGAAACTCTCAATCCCAC
>CAYOCE010000006.1:6357-15278 GCA_964402405.1 uncultured Hyphomicrobiales bacterium
GGCGTGCAGAACGAGCAGTTGTGAATCTTATGAATCAAGAAACTCTCAATCCCACTTTACAAAAATATCTGAATCGCCTGTCGGATTATTTATTTGTGGCGGCACGCTATGAAAACAATAAAGGAGCCGATGACTTCTTGTGGGAACCTGCCCTAGGACAAAAAGAATAAAAAGGGAAAGGAGTGGTCAACAAAAACTACTCTTCCCCCAAGATTGCCTCATTAAAAATTTTTAAGGCATTTTCTACCTTTTTGAACCACCCCGACGAAAGTCGGGGTGGTCTCCAGAGGGTAGAAATGCTTCCCTCTCTAAAAAAAGTGATGTCATCAACACACCAAATACTGTCGATAGGCATCAATTAAAGCATCCTTGTATCGAAGCCCCGTTTTGTCGCGAATATTGCGCATGTGCGTTTCAACTGTATAGGGAGAAATGTTCAGAGCACGTGCAATTGATTTTGCTCCCTTTGCTTCGATTAATAAATTAAGGCATTCTTTTTCTTTCATCGTCAGTTTAGAAAAAGATCCTAAAGTAGTTGATATAGAAATTTGTATTGTCATTTTCATCTCCTCCTTTATTTTGGTGATGGTTATCCAAGTATATGAGTAAAATATTGGATTTTCTATCCTGGATATCGCTCTAAGGGGGCTCCCTAAGGGAAAATTACTTAGAATGCAGCCGGAAAAGATCTTGTTTAAATTTTATTTCTGAGGCATTTTAAAGGCCCCTCCTTTTATTGGTTGAAGTTGGGTGAGTGTATGATAATGAAAAGAATAATTTCAAGATAAATGCAAAATAAAAAAATTAACATTCCTCAATGGATTTATTTAAATTATTTGAAAACAATAAACGGGGTAAAATTTACGCGCCGAGAAATTGATGTTATTGCCTGTATTCTCAGTGGTAAAGCCTCCAAAATTATAGCCACCTTTTTATCTATTGCCCCAAAAACAGTTGAAGCCCACACCCACAATATAATGCTAAAGCTAGAGTGTAATTCTCGAGAAGGTATTATAGAGTTTATAGAAAAATCAGGGAATTTACCCCTGATGCAAAAGTATTATCTTAATCTATTAATTTATGATGCCTTCAAAAAAGGATTGGAAAAAACCTCCCATATTTTAAAAACCCAATTACCCAAAGGACATATTATATGCTGGCCCTTACAAGACAATAAAGAACTAGTGGTTCAACAACTAGAACAGGATTTAAAATCAGCCGGAATTAATTTTTCTCTAGAAATTCAAAAAGGATTAAATTCAGGGTTTAAGATTGAAGAACTTATTCAATCATCTAAAAAAGGGCACGTGATTTGCATAGGGCCAAAAGATTTATTGAATAACCTGTATGCCCAATTGAATGCAAAAAAGCTAAAAATACCCCTTTCTAAACAGAATTTTATTTTTTTAGATTTAACCAGCACAGACAAAAATCTTTCTGATAGGGATAATTTTCTACAGCTGGAAACAGGAGATACCTACTATTCTTTCTTTCTAAAGATTCTAAAAATGCTTCTCCCTGATCTTAATTTAGCAGAGGTATTTTCTGCCTTCTTTTCACACAAAGATGTCTCTCAAGAAAATTCTGATATTCCCCACCCCCAAGGGGGCATCGGATCCTATAACGCCCCATCAAAAAAACTGTTACCTAAGAAATATGTGTCCTTGGGGGTTTTTATGGTTTTTCTCACGGCCTGCATTTTGGGGTTTGCCTTCAAAGACAAGAATATAAGAAAAGCTGCCTCCCAAGAAACCATCAGATCTGATTTGTTACTGCCCCCTGAATCCATTCTTTTAAAACGCTCGGAGATAATGGATAAAATAAAACAAAAATTAAAGGGAAGCTCAGGCATTCAAGTGGTTGCTTTGGTTGGGGCAGGAGGATCTGGAAAAAGTATTATGGCAAAACAAATTGCTAAACAGTATTTGGATTTTCAAGAGGCCTCTATTGTTCAAGAAATCAACGCTGAAACAAAAGATAGCCTTATTACCTCGTTCAAAAATCTTTTATATAAATTGATTAAAGAAGAAGATCAGCAAAAAAGAATGAAATTGATTGAGGAAATACAAAACTCGGATTTAAAAGAAAAGCAGATTATGTCCTTTGTTCAAGAGTTATTGGAAAAGAAACAAAATTGGTTGTTGATTTATGATAACTTAGAAAACTTTTCTGATATTAATAATTATTTTCCCCGTGATCCAAGAGTATGGGGAAATGGGAAAATTATTATCACCACCAGGGATGATACTATTAAAAACACTAAGTATATAGATCCAGAGAATACCTTTGTTATAGGGGATTTGGACAAAAAAGATGCTCTGACCCTTTTTGTTAAAATTCGATATGACTGTAGTTTGAGCAAACTACCGCCTGGAGAGGAAGAGCAAATATCAGAATTTTTAAAAAAAATCTCTCCCTTTGCTTTAGATATTTATACAGCCGCATATTATTTAAAGAACTATCAAATTCCCTATGGGCAATATTTAGAAGAGGTAAAGAAAAACAGCAAATCTTTTGAAGACATACAAAAATCTGTTCTAAAAGAAATTGGGGATTATACAAAGACCAGCTACGGCATCATTACTCTTTCTCTAAAAAAATTAATTGAAAAAGACCCTGGATTTAAAGAACTATTGTTTTACATATGTCTTTTGGATTCTCAGAAAATACCCGAAATTGCTTTAGGCTCACAAAAAACTGTTTCTCACTTTATCCGCCATCTAAAAAAAGATTCCCTTATTACGAATGAAACGGTATCCCACCACGAAAGTGATGTGGTGACTTTTTCTTTGCATCGAAGCACTCAAGAAATTGGTTTTGCCTTTTTTGTGAACTTATTAACGCGGGAAGAAAAAGAAAAGTTTATAGGAAACCTCCTAAAAGAATTGTCCGCCTTTTACAAAGCCTATGTGAAAAAAGATTGTGAAAAATTAAACGTTCTATCCTTTCATTTAGAAGCTTTGATGAGTAATTTAAAAAAGGCTAGAATTTCGGAAAAAGCCCAAAAAACATTTGAAAAAGAAGTATTATATATGTTGGGGTATACAAATTACGAATGCACTCGAAATTTTATTCTTGCGAAGAAGTATTTTTCCAGGATCGTTGAGCTAACCCCAGATTCCCAGCGTTATGAACAATCCTTCGCCGTTATGTTAAAAGATTTAGCAAGTGTATGTAGTGAACTGAATGATTTCGATAATGCCCTTTTGTATTCTAATCTGAGTATAAAATTATGTAAGAGGATAAAAAATTCAGAAATATTGCATGCAGAAAATCTGACTATTATGGGCTCGGCCTATCGAAAAAATAATAATTTCGAAAAAGCCAATCAATGTTTTAAAGAGGCTTTAAGTAAAATATCAAAACTATCTCCTCAGGTAAAAAAAGAGGTGGAGTCTGATATTTACGGTCAGTTGGCTTCTCTCTATAGCAAAACCTATCTAAGTGGTCCGCAGGCTAAAAAATCTGAAGAATACGCTTATAAAGCATTAGCTGTTTTGGGTGGGGATCATCTCTTTTATCAATCCAAAAAAATGCCTGAAAAAATTTCCTGTTCGATTGCAAAACACAAAAGAACTTTGGGGCAGGCCTATTCTCGCCAAGGAAAATACAAGGAGGCAATCAAGGAGGGGTTTCAAGAAGGGCTTTATATTATTAACTACAAGTTAGACAGTTGCTCCCATGACGTTCTTTTAAAAACAGAGATGCAAATTAATATGGCAGAAGTTTTTCTTCGACAAGGAAACTTGCATGATGCTGAAAAAATATTTGAGGAGCATTTAGATATTTTTGAAAAGCTGGTTGGAGAATCTCCCACTTTAACCGGAAAAACCCTTAGGGCAGAAATGAGAATCAGATTAGGAAAACTGCAAGAAGCCTATAAAGACTGCCTGTCGGTCATTAATCTTGAAACCAGAAAACGGGATAACTATGCGGATCTAATGTACCTTACCTGTTTTTATCATGCAGCCGTTATTAAATACGAGCAGGGAGATTTTAAAAAATCTTTAGAACATTTTTCTGACTTTTTTAAACATGCAAAAGAATTTTGCAGATTGTTTTTTAAAGATACGGAAAAAACTTATTCCGAGCTAGAATTAAAAGGGGTTTTTAACCCAATACGCTGCGAACCACGTAAAGAAAAAAAATGTATTAAAGAATGCCTAGACCGAAGCGCTAAAATATTCTCAGCCATCTATGGCTCCCAACATGCTTTTCTGCAAGGATACGTCCTAAATACCTAAATAATATTCTTTCCATTTTTATAAAAAAACAAAAAGTCAATCCCTGATCTTGAGGGAGTTTCTCCTTTATGGATTTATTTTATATCTACAAGTGATTACACGGTAATTGTGTTTTCTAACTTCAACATAAAGGAGTACATAAAATGAAGAAATATTTAAAGAATAGTTTGGTGTGTTTAGGGTTAGCCTTATCTCTAGCCCCTATCGTAGCAATGGATGTGGATCAGGTCCTTAGCAGCCAAGGATCTTCGAGAAGTTCTGGGGGATCTCAAGGAAGATTGTGCAGCCAACCAGGAGTTCCTCATAAGGGCTGGACAGATGAAGGGGTAGAAGATTTAAAAGCTTTAGTTGGAGTTTGTGAGTGGTGTGGAACGTCTTTTAGACACGAACATACGATGTCTCATGAAGATTACCGCAGCATAAAAGTTGGATTTTCTTGTGCAGAAAAGTTAAGCGAAGACTATACCAATAAGGAAACAGGTCACATTAGTCGTCCTGATAGGTTAGAAAGAGATGTTGTAAATGCTAGAAGTCGCGCTGAAAGAGCAGAACAACGAAGATTAGAAAAAGAAGCTGAGGAAGAAAGGCAACGAGTTGCTGCAGCGCAAAGACGCATTCAGAGGGAAGTGGAGCAAGCAGCAAATGCTGAAAGAAGGAGAGTTGAACAAGAGCGTCGCCAAGAACAGCAATGGGTGGGTTCTTTTAGACAAAATGATAAGGGTAACTACTACAAATCACTTGGTCACGATGATTTTCTAAATATCTTTCAAAAAGGTGGACAATGGAAATATGTCCGAAACAATCAATTTAGCGGCCCTTTCCCCTCCGCTCAAGATGCCATGAGGGGAGCTTATCAACAGTATCGAAGCCAATAATCCTTTTCTAAAAACTACGCCTCACCCCCCTTGAAAACTCTTTCAGGGGGGCTTTTCTGCATAAAAAACTGCCAACTATACAAAGATAATTGGCAGCTAGTATGCTAAGAAAAACCTGTATTATTCTTAAAATACAAGAACACCAGAGAGGTACAGGAAAACGTCTCAAGTAGCTCCAATATAGAAGATAAAACAAAAAGTTCTATACCATGATTTTCAGTATACACAAGGTAAAAAACTTGTGATATAATATAGGATTATAATTTGCAAGATTTGGAGCTAGCTTAGTTAGTCATGTGGTTACTTCTTGAAAAGAATGAATTTTTGTGACGCGGTATTAGTTGCTTTTTTCAATAGGTAAAGATAATATTCCATAATGTAATCGGAGCTTGTGATGTCCAAAAAAAAATTAGAGATTCTTCTATACCCCCATCCTATCTTAACAACCCCTGCCGAGCCTGTAACTGAAATAACGGCGGAAATACAGGAGCTAATGGATGATATGTTGGAGGCTATATATCGAGAGCCCGCCAGTGCCCTTGCAGCCCCTCAGGTCGGGGTTTCCAAACGCTTCTTTGTGATGGATATTGATGAGGCTGGGGAGTATTTAAAACCAAATGTCTTTTTTATGATCAATCCTGAAATTACCTGGCGATCCAAAGAAACCGAAGTGCGAAGCGAGGGATGTATGTCCTTCCCCGAGATACGCCTAGATGTGAAGCGTCATTTAGAAATCAAAGTTAAATACTTAGACCGAGAGGGAAAACCCCAGAATCTCCACGCCAAGAATTGGATGGCATGGTGTATTCAACACGAGGTAGATCACCTGGATGGAATTACATCTATCGATCACGTTTCTCCTTTGAAACGGGCCCTAGCCCTTAGAAAGCTTAGTCGTGCTAGCAAGGCTCTTGCGAGGAAGAAGAGTTAATGGCGTTACAGGATATACGCCTGATTTTCATGGGAACTCCGGAATTTTCGGTGCCGACGCTAGAGAAATTACTCTCCTCTGGGATAAATGTGGTGGGCGTCTATACACAACCTCCCCGGCCAAAAGGCCGGCATTATCATGAAACTCCTTCTCCTGTTCATGAATATGCTGTCTCTAAAGGAATTCCTGTCTTTACACCTCTTTCCTTAAAAACTGATGAAGATCAAAATGTCTTTTTTTCTTTAAAGCCTGATTTGGTGGTGGTGGTGGCGTATGGATTAATTTTACCAGCACCTATTTTAAATTTTCCCAAATATGGGTGTTTGAATATTCATGGATCCTTGTTACCCAGATGGCGCGGAGCGGCGCCCATTCAGCGGGCCATTGAATCGGGAGATCCTGTTGTAGGGGTAACTATTATGAAGATGGATGTGGGGTTGGATACAGGGCCTATTTTAACTATGGATTCTTGGAACTTGGGTGAAAAGACAACGTCAGGAGAGTTATTTGCAGAAATGGCAAGCAGAGGCGCAGATTTGTTAATGCGAACGATTCCAGGCTATGTGGGCAGAGAAATTCTTCCAACACCCCAACCCAATCAGGGGGTGACCTATGCGGCGAAAATTAAGAAGGAAGAATCCCAATTAGATTGGAATTTAGATGCCACTCAATTGGAACGCAAAATCAGGGCTTTTAACCCCCATCCGGGCACTTGGTTTTTGTGGAATGAAGAACGTTTTAAAGTCTATGCTGCAGATGTTATCACTAATGTTTCGGACACACCGGGGACAGTTTTAGATTCCCAACTAACAATTGCCTGTGGCAAAGATGCCTTGCGCTTACAAGTCATCCAAAAGCCCGGGGGAAAACCCATCAAAGTCGCGGACTATTTACGGGGAATTTCACCAGAGGACCGCTCAAAAATTTTCCTCTTGCAATAAATGATGGGGTTCGTTATTGTCCTAAGACGTTTGAATCATTTATGAATCAAACCCTTTTAGAAGCAGGTGGCGTTACAGGGGAAACTCTTGTAGGGCATGCCTTTCTGCTTTATTATAACATTGTATCTAGTATAGGAGTGTTGAAATGCCCAAGATGAAAACCAAAAGCGGTGCGAAAAAACGCTTTACTTTAACAGCAACAGGAAAAGTTCGATGCGGACAGAAGGGCAAGCGTCATGGCATGACCAAGCGTCCAGGTAGAATGCTTCGAGATGCTCGTGGAACAACGATTATGCAGGATTGTGATGCAAAGTTCGTTCTAAAGCATATGTTGTGTAACAGTTAAAATAAAGGAGTTCTCAAATGGCACGTACAAAAGGGGGCCCTAGAGCCCACGCAAGACATAAAAAAATCGTTAAGATGGCCAAAGGGTCACGAGGTCGCGCAAAGAATTGTTTTAGGACAGCCAATCAACGGGTTGAAAAGAACATGCAATATGCGTACCGGGACCGCCGGGCTAAAAAGCGTCAATTCCGCGCATTGTGGATCCAACGTATTAATGCGGGTGTCAGAGCCTTGGGCATGACCTATTCCACCTTCATCAATGGATTGATGAAATCCAATTGTGAAGTGGATCGTAAGGTTCTAGCCGAGCTCGCTGTTAACAACAAAGATGCTTTCAAGGCATTGGTTGACCAGGCTCAGAAGGCATTAGCGTAAGCTATACCTAAATTTTCTATTAAGAAATCCAAAAATCGTCATCCCGGCCCGTGAGTTTTAGCGAACGAGAGCCGGGACCTAGCACAAATAGGATGGAGCAGCCATCACCCTATAAGAAAAACAAGGTGAGGACTCCCGGCTACGCCAAAGGCTTCGCCGTGGCGAGTCGTCCTCTCATTTGTACTGGGTCCCGGATCTTTGCTAGTGTCACTACGTGGCCCTGCGCTTCGTCCGAGATGACAGCAAAAAGCCGCTATCGCTTTACAGTAAACACTCTGTTTAACTATGAATGGCTTTAGAGTATGCCGCCAGGGCAGCCTCTTTAATGGCCTCACTTGTCGTGGGGTGGGCATGGCAAGTGCGAGCGATATCTTCAGCTGTAGCCTTATACTCCATGGCGAGAGCCAATTCTGCAATTAAGGTCCCCGCATCCGAACTGATAATATGGGCTCCTAAAATCTCATCAGTTTTAGCGTCCACCAAAATCTTCACAAATCCTTCCGTATCATCATTGGCGCGGGCTCGGCTGTTGGCAGAGAAGGGAAAAGATCCCACCGCATACCCTACCCCTGCTGCCTTTAATTCCTGTTCTGTTTTCCCAACAGAAGCAACCTCAGGAGAGGTATAAATAACCGCCGGAATTGTGTCATAGTTCACATGACCTTTTTGCCCTGCTAGAATCTCCGCAACAGCCACGCCTTCTTCTTCAGCCTTATGGGCCAGCATAGGCCCTGGGATGGCGTCTCCAATGGCGTAGATACCGGGAACATTGGTTTCGTAATGGTGATTGACTGTAATGAATCCGCGGGCATCTTGCTTTACTTTTAAAGCCTCGAGTCCCAAGTTCTGCGTGTTAGGCTTGCGACCAATGGATACCAATACAATATCTGCGTGTAGAGACTCTAGATCCTTGCCAGATTTGGCATCCTGGAGTTTAACCTCGCATCCATCCTTTGTTTTTATGACACCTGCCACCTTGACTCCTAGATGCATCTTTAGCCCTTGGGATTCCAAACTTTTCTTCAAGGCCTTTTGCACATCTTGGTCCATCAGGGGTACAATGGAATCTTGGAATTCCACAACGGAAACTTGAGACCCTAATCGAGCCCACACAGATCCCATTTCCAGGCCAATATATCCCCCTCCGATTACAATCATATGCTTGGGCACTTGCTTCAAAGCCAAAGCCCCTGTGGAGGAAACGATCGTT